>CANHHX010000011.1 GCA_947461125.1 Bacteroidota bacterium
AAATACACTGTTATGCCAATATACCATAGTTTAGGACAAATTCCTGCAAAACGTCATACCGTTTTTAGAAAACCGGATGGTGCACTCTATGCCGAAGAGCTCGTTTCTACCGAAGGTTTTTCAAGTATGTATTCATTGGTGTATCACACACACCCCCCTACTATTGTAAAAGAATTGGGTACGCCCTATTCGGTAGAACCAAAAATTGCAAGAGAAAAACATTTACGACATACCAGTTTGCTTGGCTTTAATATCAAGCCACAAAAAGATTATTTAGAGAGTCGAAAAATCGTATTGGTAAATTCCGATTTACAAATTTCTTTGGCGGCTCCTACTGAGTCGATGACTACTTATTTTTATAAAAATAGTCAGGCCGATGAAGTGTTGTTTATCCATAAAGGTTCGGGCACTTTAAAAACAGGATTTGGTAAAATATATTTTAAGTATGGCGATTACATTGTAGTGCCTCGTGGTACGATTTATCAGATTGAATTTAATGATGCAGACAACCGTTTGTTTATTATTGAAAGTTTTAGTCCCATACATTTTCCAAAACGATACCAAAATAAGTATGGTCAACTCATGGAGCACGCGCCATTTTGTGAGCGTGACATTGTAAGACCTACTGATCTTGAAACCTTTGATGAAACTGGCGATTTTAAAGTGCTCATCAAAAAGCAGGGTTTAATCTATCCGTATACTTATGGTACGCATCCATTTGATTTTATTGGATGGGATGGATACCATTATCCATGGGCTTTTTCGATTCATAATTTCGAACCCATCACGGGTCGCGTGCACCAGCCACCACCGGTGCATCAAACATTTGAAGCGCACAATTTTGTGATCTGTTCTTTTGTGCCGCGTAAATATGATTATCATCCTCAGGCTATTCCAGCGCCATATAACCATAGCAATATTGATAGTGATGAAGTGCTGTATTATGTAGATGGTGATTTTATGAGCAGAAAATCTGTGGTGCAAGGTCAAATTACACTTCACCCAGGTGGAATCCCACATGGTCCGCATCCGGGCACTGTCGAAAAATCTATTGGTAAAGAAAAAACAGAAGAGTTGGCTGTTATGATTGATCCATTTAAGCCGCTTATGTTAACAGAAGATGCCATTTCAATTGAGGATGAAAATTACCACAAGAGTTGGCAACACAATATTGAATAAGAATTAAAAATTTCAGATGAGTACAGATTTTTTACCCCTCATGGGAACAGATTATGTAGAGTTGTATGTAGGTAATGCAAAGCAAGCTGCACATTTTTACAAAACAGCTTTTGGATTTCAGAGTTATGCATATAGTGGTCCTGAAACAGGCGATAAAGAAAAAGTTTCTTATGTACTGATACAAAATAAAGTAAGACTCGTTTTAACTACGCCACTGCATCCAACAGGTACAATTGCGGAGCATGTAAATAAACATGGGGATGGTGTAAAAGCAGTTGCCCTAATGGTAAACGATGCTACTGATGCTTTTGAGCAAACCGTAAAGCGTGGTGCAAAGCCATATATGGAGCCTACTACACGTGAAGACGCAGATGGTAAAATTGTAATGAGCGGTATTCATATTTATGGTGATACGGTTCATTTATTTATTGAGCGTAAAGATTATAAGGGCACATTTATGCCAGGCTTTAAAGTATGGGAAAGTCATTACAATCCTTCAGATGTTGGGCTTCAATACATTGATCATTGCGTTGGTAATGTGGGTTGGAATCAAATGAATACCTGGGTTTCTTTTTACGAAGACGTAATGGGTTTTAAAAACATTCTAACTTTTGATGACAAGCAAATTTCTACCGAATATTCGGCACTCATGAGTAAGGTAATGAGTAATGGAAATGGGTTTGTGAAATTCCCCATTAACGAACCAGCTAAGGGAAAGAAAAAATCGCAAGTAGAAGAATATTTAGATTTTTATAAAGATGCTGGTGTACAGCATATTGCTATTGCCACACAGGATATTATTACTACCGTAACTGCACTCAGTGAAAGAGGGGTGGAGTTTTTAAAAGTTCCTGGTACTTATTACGATCAACTACTAGACCGTATTGGTCCTATTGATGAAGACTTAGAACCATTAAGAAAACTAGGTATCTTAGTAGATCGTGACGACGAAGGATATTTACTACAAATTTTTACCAAGCCAGTAGAGGATAGACCTACTTTATTTTTTGAAATCATTCAGCGCAAAGGTGCTAAATCATTTGGTGCAGGAAATTTCAAAGCACTTTTTGAAGCACTCGAAAGAGAACAAGAGTTAAGAGGTAATTTGTAATCTACTTCCCTATTTTATAATGCCATTTCTGGGATGTCTCCACTAATAAGGAGCTTTCCAGCAGTGGCATTTTTTATTTGCTCTATTGATACGCCAGGTGCTCTTTCGATCAGAACAAATCCGCCTTCTGGTGCAATATCAATAACAGCTAATTCGGTCACAATTCTTTTAACGCAGTTTTTTCCAGTAAGAGGTAAATCGCATTTGGCAAGCAGTTTACTTTCGCCTGCTTTATTAACGTGTTGCATAGCTACAATAATATGTTTTGCAGAAGCAACAAGGTCCATCGCACCACCCATACCCTTTACCATTTTACCTGGAATTTTCCAGTTGGCAATATCTCCGTTTTCAGAAACTTCCATCGCACCAAGTATGGTTAGATCAATTTTTTTTGAATGAATCATACCAAAACTCATGGCAGAATCAAATGAACTAGCACCCGGAAGCGCCGTTATGGTTTGCTTGCCTGCATTGATGGTGTCTGGGTCAACTGCATACTCTTTTGGAAAAGGGCCAACGCCAAGTAAGCCGTTTTCACTTTGAAAACATACGTTGATGCCTTCGTGTAAATAGTTTGCAACCAGTGTGGGAATACCAATACCTAAATTAACGTAGGTATTATTTTTTACTTCTTTTGCAATTCGCTTAGCAATGCCTTCTTTATCTAACATAATATTTTATTTACTAGTGGTACGTTTTTCAATTCTTTTCTCATAATTTTTTCCTTCAAAAATTCGGTGCACATAAATGCCGGGTGTGTGAATTTGATCGGGATCAAGTATGCCTGGCTCTACTAATTCTTCTACTTCTGCAATGGTAATTTTACCAGCCATCGCCATGAGTGGATTAAAATTGCGCGCCGTACTTTTAAATATGAGGTTTCCATCGGTATCACCTTTCCAAGCCTTTACTATGGCAAAATCTGCATTAAAAGCAGTTTCCAATAAATATTCTTTGCCATCAAAAATTCTGGATTCTTTACCCACAGCTACTTCGGTACCAACACCAGCGGGTGTAAATATTGCTGGCATTCCATAACCAGCAGCCATGCATCTAAATGCAAGTGTTCCTTGTGGAATTAGTTCCACTTCTAGTTCGCCAGAAAGTAATTGTCTTTCAAATTCTTCGTTTTCGCCTACATAAGACGAAATCATTTTTTTAACTCTCTTTTGTTGTAGCAGTAGTCCAATCCCAAAATCATCTACACCTGCATTGTTTGAAATGCAGGTTAAATTGGTGGTGCCTTTTTCTAAAATCGCTTGGATACAATTTTCAGGAATACCACAAAGGCCAAAGCCACCTAACATAAGGGTGCTGCCATCTGAAATGTCTGTTACTGCCGCCGCGGCGTCTTTTACAAGTTTATGAATCATTGTAATAATGGGGTTGAATTCAGTTCAAAATTACCCCTTTTATGTATACTAACATCTATTAGTATTCTCGAATTTTTAAATTAGTATATTTAGTCCATCATTATCACACAAATAATCAAAGTATGAAGTATCTATTCGCGTTCATTGGGATTCTTTTTTCTTTTAGTGTAAGAGCACAAGACAGCACATTTAATAAAAACGATTTAAATAGTGTAGCTAAGGTTTTTGATTTAACATTTACCCAAAAAGAAATTGACACGCTTTACTCCGATGTAAAAGATAATTTATACAATTATAAAAGTATGCATAAGCTTACTTTAAATAATGCGACGCCTTTAAGTATGTGGCAAACACCTGTTGTGTCTGGTATGAAATTTAATAGGGTGCAGCAGCCTGTTAAGTGGAGCGCTACTAATGCGGTGTCTCTTCCAGCCAATAAAAATGAAATCGCATTTTATTCGATAGAGCAGCTCGCTTATTTGATTAAAAATAAAAAGATAAGTTCAGTTGAATTAACCCGTTTTTTTATTGAGCGCATTAAAAACTACGGCGATACTTTACAATGTTTAATTAGTTTAACGGAAAATCTTGCACTTGAACAGGCGAAACAGGCGGATGCTGAAATTGCTGCAGGCAAATACAAAGGGTTGTTACATGGCATCCCTTATGGCCTTAAAGATTTATTTGCAGTAAAAGGTACCAAAACAACTTGGGGTGCTGAGCCTTATAAAAATCAAATTATTGATGAAGACGCCTATGTGTATGCAAAATTAAAAGAAGCCGGCGCTGTGCTAGTGGCAAAGTTTACACTCGGTGCTCTTGCGATGGGTGATTACTGGTATGGTGGACGTACAAAAAATCCTTGGAATTTAAAATATGGTTCTTCTGGTTCATCGGCGGGATCAACCTCTGCAACTGTTGCAGGGTTAGTACCTTTTGCTATTGGAACCGAAACCTGGGGGAGTATTGTATCGCCCTCTACTACTTGTGGGGCAACCGGATTAAGGCCAACCTTTGGGACCATTAGTAGATCAGGTGCCATGGCACTTAGTTATAGTTTGGATAAAGTGGGTCCTATATGTAGGTCTGCGGCAGATGCAGCGGTTGTCTATTATTATTTACATGGCACCGATGGCAAAGATTTGTCTGCGGTAAATATGCCGTTTAATTACGACGCTGTAAAGCCCATAAAAAATTATAAAATCGCTTATGCAAAAAATTATTTTGATAAAATTAAAGACACCACAAGAGCAGAGTGGGTGGCACTCAAAGCCTTTGAGAAAATGGGGGTTACTTTAATTCCTGTAAACTTTCCGGATAGCGGCGTTTATAAATTTAATATTATGGACGTAATTATTGGTGTAGAATGTGCCGCGCAATTTGATGATCTTACCCGTTCTAATTTAGATGATGCACTTACGCGTCAAACAAAAAATGATTGGCCCAACCAGTTTAGGACCGCTCGTTTTGTCCCAGCGGTAGAATATGTAAATGCGCAGCGTCACCGTTATGTATTAATGAAAGATGTTAATGAAGCAATGGCTCCTTTTGATGCCATTATTTGTCCATCAAGAGGGGATGGGAATCAATCAGCCATTACTAACCTAACTGGAAATCCAGTGGTATGTGTGCCTGTGGGTTTTGATAAGCGTAACAATTTACCGGTAGGTATCAGCTTTGTTGGAAAACTTTATGACGAAGCAAGTATTTTGCGAATTGCAAAAGCGTATCAAGACGCAACGGGTTGGGATGAAATGCATCCTAGCATGTTTAAGTAAGGGTTTTATTTTCCAGTTCAATTTTACCCTATCCCAATTCATTTTAGTGGATGTAATTTAATTAAAATGTTGATTAACAGTGATTTAAAGATTTATTGATACCTTTTTTCAATTGATTTTTATCCAATCCACAAATTATGAACTTTTATTCTTTTTTTTCATATTACATTTAATTTCCTATATACCTGTTATCCATGCTGTTACATCAGTTTTGTTTAGCATTGCCTTGTTCATATTTAACAAAATCGGGTAATTATGCATTACTGTGCATGATTTTAATTCAACAATTAAACAAAATTCTTGTTAAATTAGTCTAAACAAATTTATTTGCCCTATGGAACACTTAAAAATCGCCTCTGATAACTACGTAGCGTTTACGTTTTTTATCGGAACAATGGCTATGATGGCCGCGTCTGTATTCTTCTTTTTTGAGTTGAGCTCAACTCCAACAAAATGGAGAACTTCTGTTTTAGTTTCTGGTTTGATCACTTTCATCGCAGCAGTACACTACTACTACATGAGAGGATACAATCTAGCAACTGGTGATTCACCTACCTTCTTCAGATACGTAGACTGGATCTTAACTGTGCCTCTTATGTGCGTTGAGTTTTACTTGATCACTAAAAAAGCAGGTGCTAAGCAAGGTTTATTATGGAAGTTGATTTTCGCTTCTTTAGTAATGCTTGTAACTGGTTACTTCGGTGAAACAATTTACAGAGGTAGTAGTGTAATTTGGGGAGTACTTTCTGGTGCTGCTTATTTCTACATTGTTTACCTTGTATGGTTTGGTGAAGTTTCTCAACTTGCTCAAACTGCTGGCGCACAAGTTGCTAAGGCAACAAAAACACTTGCTTGGTTCGTACTTGTTGGATGGGCTATCTATCCATTAGGTTACATCCTAGGAACTCCAGGTGGATTATTTGGTATTCAATTAGTAGCTGACGCAGCTTTAGCTTCTCACTACATGGATATCGTTTACAACGTAGCTGATGCAATCAACAAGATTGGATTTGGTTTAGTGATCTATTCATTAAGCAGATCTCAGGATTAATTGATTCAATAGTTTTATAAAAAGGCGAGGTTTGTGTTTATTACACACCTCGCCTTTTATTTTTTGAACGATACCGTTTTTTGCTTGCATGTTTTCAGACCAAAATCATAATGCCAACACTATTGTCATTCAGTATGACTATGTGTTTATTGGAATGGGTGCCTCAAATGGGCTTATGTTACTAGAGCTTATTAAAAGGGGATACCATCATACAAAGCGCATTGCGGTCATCGAAAAAGCGCAAAAAAACACCAACGATAAAACATACTGCTTTTGGTCTTCTCCTGATGCATCTATTGTTAAAGACCTTTCTTCTATTATTCGTTACAAGTATCAATTTGTTCAAACGAATGCAACTAAAGTTCAATCCATTCAGGACCAGCCTTATTACTGTATAAGAAGTATCGATTTTTATAATTTCTTGCACACTACCATCGCATCTCAACCCATTGATGTATTTGAGTCTCAAGTGGACGGGGTAAATGCGCATTCAGAACATATCGAAATTGCTTTTGACGGCAGGTCCATAAATGCCGCTCTTGTTTTTGATAGTAGACCACCCAATTTTACCCCAGAGGCTAACAACAAATCCTATTTACTTCAAACATTTTTTGGATACCATATTCGCTTACAAGATGCGATCATAAATACGGATACATTTCAAATGATGAATTTTGATGTGGATCAGTCTAACTATACGCAGTTTGTATACAATTTGCCATATGCACCTAATGAGTGTTTGGTGGAACTAACCAGATTTGGCGTTGATACCATTGATGTTAACTATGCAAAAAAAGTATTGGATGATAAAATATCCGCTCAATTTGGCGCCTATGAAATAATTGCCGAAGAGCAGGGGTGTATTCCCATGACTGTATTAAAGCACCCGGCGTCTAGTGATGACCGTATTATTCATATGGGTGCCCGTGCTAATTTAATTAAGCCTACAACAGGGTATGGTTTTAAAAAGATGTATGAATTTGCAGCTTCTTTTGAGCATAAAAATGCTGCTCAAATATCAAAAACCCGTTTTTCATTTTACGATCACCTGCTTTTAATTATTTTAATTAGATGGCCGCACCTAGGCAAAAAAATATTTACGGCACTGTTTCAAAAAAATTCTATTCAGGCCATTTTTTCTTTTTTAGAGGAAAAGTCTACGGTATCTGCTGAAATAAAAATATTTGCATCACTCCCAATTATTCCATTTTTAAAAGCCTGTGGCATCTACTTTATAAGCTATTTTAAAAAAGGGTACTTATTTGTAACCGGATTTATTGCTTTGTTTTTTTTACTACAATGGATGAGTCCACCACTAGCAAGCCAATTCGGTTATACGGGTTTAATTGCCGGTTTGCTCATAGTTGGTATTCCGCATGGTGCAGTAGATCATTTATTGGTTCAGTCTAAAAAGTTTAATCTGATAAATTTTGTGGTGCAGTACGTGCTCATTATAGCTGCCTATTTCGCATTGTGGCAGTGGTTTCCAGTGTTTTCATTGATCCTATTTATTGCCTATTCGGCGTATCATTTTGGTGAATCTGAAATGGTTGAAATGCAAATCTCCCTAGATACAATACCTCAAAAATTGTATGCATTTATTATTGGCCTCTCTATTTTATTATTTATTATTTTTTCGCATCTTGAAACATCCCTCTTAGTACTTAATAGTATACACGGCGTTTCAAGCTTTATAGAAGGTATAGATTTTTACCCGTATAAAAACGTAGTACTGGCTGTTTCTTATTTTTCGATACTTCCACTTTGGTGGATATCTAAAAAGACCTGCTTGTATTTAATGGCAATACTTGTATTGGGTATACAAATGCCACTGATGCTTGCTTTTGGTGTATATTTTGTGGGTTCGCACAGTGTTAACGCATGGGGACATATCGCTACTAAACTAAAAACACCTACACAAAAATTGTACCTGCAATCTTTGCCGTTTAATTTGGGCGCCCTCTTAATTTTTGCTGTTTTTTTGTACCTGAAAAGTGCAAATGCGCAACTGATTCAATCCTACGCTGCTACTTTTTTTGTTTTTTTGGCTTGTGTAAGCCTTCCGCATATTGTTCTGATGCACCTTTTTTATAAAAAAGAGGCTTAAAGATCAAGTAGTTTAAAAAAATCATCTTCTTTTATTTCTCTAACAGCACCCGCTGGTAAATTTCCTAGATAAATATTTTCTATAGACACTCTAATAAGTCTAATGCACCTATGATGAACGGCAGCTACCATCTTGCGTACTTGATGAAATTTTCCTTCTGTTAATGTTATAAGCACCCAACTTGTTACCACATTTTGATGTGGGGGTGTTGTTGGTGTTAGTAAAGAAGCTTCAAACAAATGACTATATTCTGTGGGGTCCTCTACAATAGTAACGGTGCAAGGGCTTGTTACATAGACGTTGCCACCAGGGGCGCTAATTTGGATGCCATTAGCGAGTGCCTGTGCAGTAGTAGTGGTTATTTTATTTTTCACTTGAACCAGATAGGTTCTGGTATGCGGCTTAGGTCCTTGAAATAAAAGCTTAGTGATTTTTTTATTGGTGGTTAATAAAAGGAGTCCTTCGGAATGGTTGTCTAACCTACCAATGGCGTGGGTGCCTTCCGGAAAATCAAAATTTAAACTACCTAATAAATTAACATCATGAGAGCTGACAAATTGTGAAACCATATTTACTGGTTTATGTACTACAAAGTATCGGTGCGCTGTCATGGCAGCAAATTACTTAATATTGCATATGCAACAAGTGTCAAATGATCCCTTACACGGCAAAACCCTCGAAAAAATAGTAACCGAACTGGTTGCTTATTTTGGATGGGAAGATTTGGGGCAGCATATCCCAATCAATTGTTTTAATTCCAATCCTAGCATTCAATCGAGTCTAAAATTTTTACGTAAAACCCCTTGGGCGCGCAAAAAAGTAGAAGACTTATACGTTAGAATGATTACAGGCTAATGAACCACGTGGCCGGCTTGAAGATGCGCGATACCGAACTTTGTTTTTTGTTAATTGGTTTTAATTTCCGGTGCTTTAGCCTCCGTAGTATCTGTTATTAATATTGGCAGTTTGTAACCTCCTGTGTCAATTCGTAATCCTGGCATTTTTTGTTTCAATTGTGCAATGGCCGCACTTGTAAAGCTTGTTTTATAGAGGTATACTTTTTTTAACTTTTTAAGTTTGGTTAAACTAGTGATACCTTCTGCGGTAGTTTTGGTTTGTGTGATACTCAAAATTTCCAAATTTTCGAATGCTTCAAGAGAAGCAAGTCCTTTATTTGTAATGCTCGTGCCATTTAATTCAAGTTGTTTGAGTTGTTTGCAACTAGATAGCGCGCTCAACTGCTCGTCTTTGATGGCTGTAAACGATGCGTTTAATTGTAGTAATTGATCTGATATTTTTGATAGAAGTTGAAAGGTATTGGCGCCTAATGTTTCAACCCCAATTAAATTAGCGCGTACATAATTAGAACCGTTAACAATCGGAACAATCGCAACCCCTTCTTTGCTTAGCGCTAAAAGTACATCGCTCGAAATAGCACTCACTTTTTGTGCAGGCAATAGGGTTTGCTCGGCGGTGGTAGCATCGCCAGTAGAAAATGCAGCCAATACGCCTTTAATGGCAGCCGTTTGTTTGGTATTTTTTACAACCTCAGTAAAACTAGCTCCCGACTCAATCCACCAGTGTAATAAAGCAACCTCATCTTTGGTAAGTTGTGGTTTTTCTTTGGGTGGCATATGTTCTTCGTTTGAAGTTGGAAGTAAAAGTCTGTTGATAAGCTCGCTGCTTCCTGGTTGATAGGGTGTTAATACTTTTCCTTCTTCACCACCCTCAATGATATAATTAGGGAGGTCAAGTCTTAATTTTCCTTTTTGCTTGCTATCTCCATGGCAGCTATAACACTTTGCAGCCAATATGGGTTCTATCACATCTTTGTAAACAACTGCTTCGTTGATATTGGCAATTACTTTTTTATCGCTCTTGGTATTTGAAAAAGGTGCCGTTAAATAATCTTCTCCATGTGTGAGGTTACCGCCGTTATGCCCTGTAATAATAATGAGTGCAGTTAATAGTATAATGAGCAAGCCCACATACTTGATTTTTTTTTGATGCGCGATATAGCAAACGATACTTGTGATAGCAGTTGCAATGCCAAGCCACTGGTGCTTAAATACAATCGACTCATTATAGGCATCTGAAATAGAAAGCAAATAGCCTGTTATGCAGGATAGGATAGAAAAAAGCGCGCCTACCCCAAGTGCCGGTGCCACTGCTGTTGATACTGCTTCAAACTTTTGCTTTTTAGATGCAAAAAATAAAAGGGCTGCAAAAAGTAATATTCCTATCGGTAAGTGAACAAAAACAGGATGGAACCTTCCAATAAATACGCTCATCATTATTTTTTTATGCTATGATATCATGAATCACTTTCCCACTCAGGTCGGTCAATCTAAAGTTTCTTCCTTGTGATTCGTAGGTGAATTTTTCGTGGTCAAAACCTAGCTGATTTAAAATAGTAGCCTGCACATCAAAGGTTTCTACTTTGCCATTTACAATATTGTAACCAATTTCATCTGTTTCGCCATAGGTAGTGCCACCTTTAATGCCACCGCCGGCCATCCACATCGAAAACGCTTCACCATGGTGGTCGCGGCCTTTAAATGGCATGGTTTTACCTTCTCTATTTTCTTGCATCGGTGTTCTACCAAACTCTGAACCCCACACAACAAGTGTTTCATCTAGTAGTCCTCTTTGTTTTAAATCTTGTAAGAGAGCGGTAATGGGCCTATCAATTTTTCGACATTTATTTTTTAGTCCAATATCAACTGCGTTACCTGCCGAGTCGCCATGCGTATCCCAGCCCCAGTCAAATAGTTGTACAAAACGAACGCCTTTTTCTACCAGCTTGCGCGCAAGTAATACGTTGTTGGCAAAACAGGATTCACCAGGTCTGGTGCCATACATTTCATGAATATAATCAGGTTCGGTACTAATATCCATGACACCCGGCACTGAAATTTGCATTTTGTACGCGAGCTCATATTGAGAAATACGTGATAAGGTTTCTGGATCTTGATACTCGGTATAAGATTCTTCATTCACTTTATTTATAGCGTCGATACTTGCTTTTCTAATATCGCGGTCCATGCCCGCAGGATCTTTAATAAACAAAACTGGATCACCTTCACTACGGCACTGTACACCTTGATAAACACTTGGTAAAAATCCACTTCCCCAAACACTTTTTCCTGCATCCGGATTGTTACCACCAGAAGTAAGTACAACAAATCCGGGCAGGTTTTTATTTTCTGATCCAAGCCCATAGGTTACCCATGAACCGATACTAGGTCTGCCTAGGCGCGGTGTTCCAGTATGCATTAGAAGTTGTGCAGGTGCATGATTGAACTGATCGGTAGTAACGGCTTGAAGCACTGCTACATCATCAATTACAGTTGATAAGTGTGGTAAATTTTCAGATAACCAAATACCACTTTCGCCATATTGTTTGAAACTTGCTTGCGGGCCTAGCATTTTAGGAACCCCTCTAATAAACGCAAATTTTTTACCATTGAGTAGGGAAGGCGGGCAATCCAATCCATCTAGTTTTGCAAGCTCTGGCTTGTAACTAAACATTTCAAGTTGAGACGGAGCACCAGCCATGTGTAAATATATCACCGACTTGGCTTTGCCTAAAAAAGGTGGCGCTTTTGGTGCTAAGGGATTGGTGGCATCAAATAAATTGGCACTAGAAGATGTATTACACCCACCGAGTAAACTGCCAAGTGCTAACGCGCCAAATCCCATGGCACTTTCTTTAATAAAATGCCTGCGCGTATGCTGCTGCATCACGGCCTTTTGGGCTTCTTTAACTAGGCGGTGGTTATGTAATTCTTTTTGGGTCATGGGAATTAGTTTTTATTAAGCCATTCGTCTAGATTAAGCATGGCGTTGGCTACCACAACAAGGGCGGCTCTATTGGTAGGTGATGCAAGGGTGCTATCACTCACTAATATATTGGCTGCTTTTTTGTTGCTTTGATATTTTGATAAACTACTTTGATAGAGTGAGGTTAGCGCATTTAATTTATTTTCCGAAATGGGCTTGTACATCATTTGCTCGTAGCCCGTTTTAATTTTTGCTTCGATAGGGCCTTTTATAGTTTCCATACTTTTTGCAAAAGAACGCGCCATAATAATATAGGAAGAATCATTTAAAGAAGTAAGTGCTTGAAGTGGTGTGTTGGTTCTAATTCTACGAATCACACAAACCTCTCTGGCACCTCCATCAAAAGTGATCATGGATGGGTAAGGCGCCGTTCTTTTAAAATAGGTATAGAGAGAACGCCTGTACTGGTCTTCGCCCTCAGATAATTTCCAAGTATCTCCATTATACGGTGAACGCCAAATACCATCTGGTTGATACGGCATGACACTTTTACCATACATTTTTGGACTTAATAAACTACTAACGGCGAGTGTTTGGTCTCTAATTTGCTCTGCCGAAAGTCTAACCCTTGGACCTCTTGCGTATAATTTATTGTAAGGATCTTTTTTTAGTAATTCTTTTGTAAAAATTGACTGCTGTTTATAGGTAGCAGAAAGCACCATTTCTTTGAGTGTTTTTTTGATGCTCCAATTGTGCGTGTGCATATGTTGCCATGCTAAATAATCGAGTAGGGTTTGATGGGTAGGTGATAAACCCTGCGTGCCCAGGTCTTCTAGGGTTTCTACAATACCGCTACCAAATAATTGTTCCCATAATCTGTTAACGAGTGTGCGTGCAACAAGTGGATTGTTTGTACTAGTAAGCCACATCGCAAGGCCCATTCTATTTTTGGGTGCATTTTTTGGAAGGGCTGGTAATACGCCAGGCACATCAGGTGTCACTTCTTTTCCTTTGGAGAGCCAGCTGCCTCTTTCAAAAACATGTGTGGTTCTAGATAAATCTTGATTGGCTTCCATCATGATGGGCGTGGTTTCTGCACCAGCCATTAAAAGATCATTGAAGTATGTGTAGGCACTATCGTATCCTGGTTTTTCTTTTCCTGGAAATGGATTTCCAAAAGAGAACCATTCAAATAAAATACCGTTGTCTGTGTTGTTTTTTATTTTTGGAGAATAGTACTTGAAATATAATGTGTGTTTGCCCTGAATGGGAGGTAGCGAAGTGCGTTCGTGCACGAAACCGCCACCAGTATTTTTGATAGGCACTTCTTTTATGAGTTTGCCATCTAAACTATCTAAATAAATACGCCACACACCTTTATCTACACCTGATGCATATTTAAAAAGGAGTTCTGATTTCCCGGTTAATACCACATCCTTTAAATTACAGGTACCATTGTTACGAAGTGTTGCATACCATCCGTTAGCGCCATCAACAAACTTGTCGCACTGAAAGGCGTTGATACTTGGTTGAAGGGTACGAATAAAAGTGGTCCAATAATTTGCAGCAGCTGGATCCGTATTTTTTGATAGCCATTTTTTAAGTGATTCAAATTTTGCATTGTCGGCTCCTTGGTATTGGCGTAACACTGGATTTTCGAAAGGAGAATCTTCGTCGCGCGTGTTGTTAAAAAACGCCATGAATTTATAATACTCGTCATGCTTGAACGGATCGTAAGGATGACTATGACACTGAACACAATTAAAGCTGGTACCCATAACAGCACTCCACGTAGTGTTTACGCGGTCAAGTACGGCAGCTGTTCGATACTCTTCATTGTCGGTGCCACCTTCGTCATTGTTCATGGTGTTTCTGTGAAACGCAGTGGCTATGTAATTGGCGTCGGTAGGGTTTGGTAAAAGGTCTCCGGCAATTTGTTCTATTAAGAAATCGTTGTAGGGTTTGTCTTTATTAAATGCATCGATGAGCCAGTCGCGGTATTTGTAAATATTTCTACTACGGTCTGCTTCAAAGCCTTTGGTGTCGGCGTAACGGGCAAGGTCTAGCCAAAGTGCTGCCCACTTTTCGCCATAAGCAGGCGAAGCCATTAGATCGTTTACTAAATTTTCGTAGGCCTTATCAGAATTGTCGTTTAAATATTTTGCTGCAATTTTTTTATTAGCAGGAAGGCCCGTTAAATCTAAACTAACGCGTCTTAATAGGGTGGCTTTATCTGCCTCTTTGGAAGGACTTAGTTTTTCGGTTTCTAATTTTTCTACAATGTATTTGTCAATATTGTTTTTTACCCAATCGTCATTAACACTTGGCACTTCTGGTTCCTTCACTTTTTGATAGGCCCAGTGTGATCCCCACTTGGCACCTTCTTTAATCCAAGTGGTTAAAATTTTAATTTCTTCTTTGCTTAAAGGATCGTGCTTGTAAGGCATGCGCTCTTCCGGATCGGTGAGGTGCAACCTTCTAATCAGTTCACTTTCTTCTGGCTTGTATTTTATGATGGCAGGCTTACCAGATTTAGTAGGGGCAAAAGCTTCTTCTTCAAAAAGCAAACTAAATCCACCCTCTTGTTTTACACCACCATGACAGGTAATACATTTTTTATTTAAAATGGGTTTTACCTCGGTATTGTAATCGATGGGATCTGAAGGATAAATAACAACAGCAGTAATGGCAAGTACAATGAGTACTGCTGAGCTGTAAAAAAGTTTTTTGCTAGGCTGTAAAAACATAAGGCATCATTCGTAAGGATAAATTTAATAATTACTTACGAATGACGCCTCAAACTTGACATATAGTTATCTACCCATCCAGCCACCATCTACGGTTAGAATGGTGCCGTTGACATAGTCGGAAGCAGGAGCGGATAAAAAAACGAAAGCTCCGGTTAAATCCTCGGGAGTTCCCCATCTATTTGCCGGAATTCTGGCCAAAATAGAAGCATTTCTGTCTGGATCGGCCCTTAACTGTGCCGTATTGTCTGTGGATATGTATCCTGGGGCAACACCGTTTACGGTAATGCCTTTGCCTGCCCATTCGTTGGCAAATGCCTTAATTAGAGAGGCAACAGCTCCTTTACTAGCAGCGTAGCCAGGTACGTTGATACCGCCTTGGAAGCTTAAAAGAGAGGCTGTAAACACTATTTTTCCGGCGCCATTGGCAATCATTTGTTTGCCAATTTCTCTGGTGATAATAAACTGCGCATTTAAATTGATGTCAATAATATTATCCCAAAATTCGTCGGGATGTTCTGCGGCAGGAGTCCTTTGAATACTACCCGCGTTATTTATAAGGATATCAATTTTTGGATGGTCTGTTACTACTTTTTGTAAAAAGGCATACACCGAATCTCTGTTAGAAAAATCGGCTTGGTAGGGGTAGAATTTTTTACCCGCTGCAAGCACTGCTTTTTCAACATCGCTACCAGATGCAGGCATAGAGCCACTTACGCCAATAATATCGGCGCCGCTATTAGCCAGTTCTATGGCTATTGCCATACCAATGCCTTTACTACAACCGGTAACAATAGCGAGTTTATTGTCTACTCTAAAATTTAGCATCGTACTTATTTTAATAACTGAATGTTTACAAAATCCATATCAGCAAATGACATGTTTTCGCCGGCCATTGCCCATATAAATGAGTATGACGCTGTTGCAACACCACTATGGATACTCCATGATGGAGACACAATACCTTGTTCATTGTTTAAGAATAGATGTCTTGTTTCGTGTGGCTCACCCATGAAATGAATGACACGTTGAGATTCAGGTAAATCAAAATAGAAGTATGCTTCCATACGACGGTCGTGCAGGTGCGCTGGCATGGTGTTCCAGATGCTTCCTGGTTTAAAATTAGTTACCCCTAAAACAAGTTGGCAACTTTTTAAACCATCGGCGTGAATGTATTTATTAATGGTACGGTGGTTGGCTGTTTCGGCACTTCCCATTTCGGCAGGGGTAGCATCTTTACTTTGCATTAACTGCGTAGGATAGTTTGCGTGTGCTGGGCAAGAGAATAAAATAAATTTAGAAGGATTGCTAGGATCGGTACTCGCATGAAAAGTAACTTCTTTATTACCCATACCAATGTATAAGCAATCGATTTTGTCTAGGGTATAAATTTGACCTTCTACGGTTACGCTTCCAGTGGCACCAATGTTTACAATACCAAGTTCTCTTCGGTCCAAAAAGTTTTCTGACTTTAAAGCGTCGTAGGTACCTAGCTGAATAGCAGCAGTAGTAGGGGTTGCAGCGCCTACCATCATGCGGTCGTAATGGGTATATACAAAATTGAACGCACCTGGTTCTACTAAATTATCTAGTAAAAACTTTTCTCTAATTTGCTCGGTGGTATACTTTACAAAATCTTCGGGATGTACTTGGTGAATAATTTTCATGTTGCTGTATTAATGATATGTACTGCAAATTAAACTTTTATTTATCTTCAATGGAAGAATAGAAAAATAAAATCACAATGTATATCAGATACTTACTAATAATCCTGTTTTTGACTATATCTTCTATAATAATGGCGCAACAGGAGTTTTCTCTTTATGAAGGGCCTGTTCCTAACGCACTTCCGTGTAATAAAGAAGAAGCAGTTAGCAAAAATGCCACTGGCAAAACAGTTATTGCAAACGTCACAAGCCCGTCGTTTACGGTGTTTAAACCTGCAAAGCAAGACGTCAATAAAACAGCCATCATTGTATGTCCAGGGGGTGGTTATGCAAGACTTGCTATAGGACATGAGGGAACGGAAGTAGCTGAAGCGTTTAATCAATTGGGGGTTACTGTTTTTGTTTTAAAGTACCGCTTACCTTTTGATAGTTGCATGACAAATAAAGAAATGGTGCCACTTCAAGATTTGCAGCAAACGATAAAACTGGTAAGAGATCGAGCGGAAAGTTTTGATATCAACCCCAATATGCTTGGGGTGCTTGGATTTTCGGCAGGAGGTCATTTGGCGAGCACAGGCATTACAAAGTTTTCAGAATCATACATCGAAAATACGAACCTCACAAATCTAAGACCTGACTTTGCAATACTTGTGTATCCTGTTATTAGTATGGATTCTACTATATGTCATAAAGGCTCAAGAGATAATTTGTTGGGTAAAAATGCGTCCTCTGCTAAACTCAATTTGTATTCATCTGAAATGCAAGTAACGGCCCAAACGCCCCCCACTTTTTTAGTACATGCTTCTGATGACAAATCGGTTCCTGTCGAAAATAGTATTCGTTTTTATCAAGCACTGATAAAAAACAAGGTAAACGCAGAAATGCATATTTATCAAAATGGAGGTCATGGGTTTGGTCTTCACAATGCTACAGCGACCGATAGTTGGATTGAAAGAGTAGCTGCTTGGATGCAAGTGAATAAACTGACTGCTGGAAAATAAATTATTGTTTCTGCTCCTTTTCCATATGCGCTAAAATTTGAAGAATCAATTTATTTTGATTTTCTAAATGCACTAAAATGGTTTCTATTTCTAATTCTGCTTTTTTGTTAATTAGGTAATCTTCTTCTGCTCTAATTTCTGAATGCCTCGATTGTAGATTTTGCCCTACCATAATAAGTGGCATCAAAAATATTTGAAGCATATTGGAGATGATGAGCCATAGCACAAATGCAGGATAAGGGTCAAATCTCAAATGAATGGGTGCCATCGTATTCCATACAATCCATGAAGCAGACCAAGTAAATACAAGCATAAAAAAACCCATAGAACCTACTTTGGTAGTGATCCAAAGTGCTAATTTGTCAACCCTAGTTAGTTTTTCTTTATGCCTAATATTGGCATTTCGATAGGGCATATGGGAATCCTTAATTTGCTGAAGACTTACTGTGGTTGCGTTTTTCATAATACTGGCGTATTTATGGGTAAAATTAGCTAATAACTGCTGTTATAGTGTAGGCTTACTTTTATATCTTTAAGCACATTAAGATTTTTGCCATGTCACAATCCAATTCAAGACGTAAATTTTTACGCAGTACCGCTGTCGTAGCTGCGGGTGTAACCATTATTCCAAGACAAGTTTTAGGTAGAGGTTTTATTGCCCCTAGCGATCAATTAACCAAAGGTATTATTGGTCTAGGCGGTATGGGAAGAGGCCATATAGGTCTTGGCGGTACAAGAGTGGTTGCATTATGTGATGTTGATCAAACGCATTTAGCAGCAGCCGCTAAAATGGTAGGAGCTGGCGTAAAAACTTTTGCAGACTATCATGAACTCATTGCCATGCCTGAAGTTGATATTGTGCATATTGCTACGCCTCCCCACTGGCATGGAATTATGTCTATTGAAGCGGCAAAGGCTGGTAAAGATATTTGGTGTGAAAAGCCAATGACCCGCACCATCGGTGAAGGTAAAAGAGTAGTGGAAGCAGTAAAGCAGCATGGACGAATGTTTAGGCTAAATACTTGGTTTAGATTTCAAGATGAATTTTATGGCATGAAAACATCTGTTAAGCCCATAAAAAAATTAGTAGAGTCGGGGATGCTTGGTTGGCCATTAACAGTAACCGTGAGTAAGCACACAGGCTTTGATTGGAAATTTTATTGGGTTGGAAAAACTGGATTAGAAGCACAGCCAGTTCCTGCAACACTCGATTATGACAGATGGTTAGGCCCTGCGCCTTTTAAGCCATACAACGCACACCGTGTGCACGGAACATTTAGAGGGTATTGGGATTATGATGGGGGTGGACTTGGTGATATGGGGCAACATTATTTAGATCCTATTCAATATTTTTTAGGCAAAGACCATACGAGTCCAGTAAAAGTAGAAGTAGATGCCGATCAACAACATCCAGATGCTTGCGGTACGTTCCGAAAAATTATTTATACCTATGCCGATGGTTGTAAAATTATTTTAGATGGGGAAGCCAAAGACGAATCGGTGGCTTACATAGAAGGACCGGAAGGCAAATTGTTTGCTGGCTTTAAATCTACCATTCCTAATCTAAAAGAAAAGTTAGCGCTACTGCCAGATCCTGCACCACAGGTTACAGATTTTTTAGAATCGGTAAAATACAGAACCCCATTTGCGCTCAATGAGTCCAATGGACACAGGTCTTGTACCATTATTAACCTCGGAAAAATCGCTTTGCAGTTAGGACGAACATTAAATTTTGATCCAGAAGCACAAGCGTTTATAAATGATGATGAGGCAAACAAAATGATCAACCCACCAATGCGCGCACCCTATGGAATCTAGTTTAGTAATTGACAAATGTAAGGACATGAAAAAAATATTTTTAGTATTTATTGTATCGGCTATTCTTTTAGTTAGTAGCGGTTATTCATTTGCACAAGGCGATGCAGCTTCTGTTGCGGCCACTGTTTCAAAAATGCAAGCATGGAACAGTGCAGCATGGGAAAACTTTTTTGATACGTTTAAAAATACGGAGGCTAGCGCCAATGCACCCCAGGTAAAAGCGATGTATGAGTTGGATGCTTATTTGCATGCAGCATCACTGGATAAATCATTAAAAAGTAAAGCGGTTGCAATTGTTGTTAAAGGGCTATCACAATTAAAAAGCGTTCAAGAAAAAAATATTTTAGTACGCGCTTATTTATTAGAGCGGCTGGGTTATTTGGGATCAGACAAAGCGGTACCTACAATTTCTAGCTATATTGAAGTGCCTGGTTTCGCAGATGTAGCAACCATGTCACTTGCTAGCATTGGTTCAAAAAAATCATTGGCGGCGCTTGAAGCTGCACTGGTAAAAGCTTCTGCACCGGTAAAGCCTGCGATTGAGGCGGCACTCAAACATTCCAAAAGTGGTTTACCTTCTATGCAGGCAGTTGCGTTAACGCCCGCCAAAGCAGTAAATCCAGTGCAACGATTACTTGATTTGCAAGACCAAATGGAAATGGCAAAAAGCCCAACAGCGCAAAAAAATATTATTATTGAGGCGGGCAAAGTAAATAAACTAGGCGCGCTCATGTTTGCCGCTAAATTTTTAGATACTGCTGCGCTTCAATCTGATGCAGCAATTGTTGTTGCTAAACTTGTACTCGCTAATCCAGATTTTAAAGGTCCCATGGTAAGGCCTGTTTTGCAAAGAGCACTCGCTTTATTGAAAGGAGAAGATAGTACCATTTTGGCTAGCAAATTAGCCTATCATATTAAAGCCATGCCTTACGATTATGGTTTTGAAAATTTGTTTAATGGAAAAGATTTAACAGGATGGAAAGGGCTTGTAGGAAATCCTATTGCGCGCTCAAAAATGAGCGCACAACAATTACAAGATGCGCAGGCAAAAGCAGACGCATCCATAAAATCCGATTGGGTGGTAAAAGATGGCCTACTCGTTTTTACTGGACATGGCGATAATTTATGTACACAAAAACAATATGTCGATTTTGAACTTTTTGTGGATTGGAAAATCACCGAAAAAGGTGATGCCGGTATTTATTTACGCGGCACACCACAGGTGCAAATTTGGGATACCAGTAGACGTGAAGTGGGCGCACAGGTTGGTTCTGGTGGACTATACAACAATCAAAAAAATGAGCGCAATCCGCTAGTTGTTGCAGACAATAAAATTGGTAGTTGGAATACGTTTCATATCATCATGCGTGGTGCAGTGGTTACTGTTTATTTAAACGGGATACTCGTAACGGATAAGGTGGCGCTAGAAAATTATTGGGACCGCACACTTCCTATTTTTATAAAAGAGCAAATTGAATTACAGGCACACGGCACTTATGTTGCCTACCGTAATATTTATATTAGAGAGCTACCTAGCAATTCGCCAACTGTACTTTCAGATTTTGAAAAACAACAAGGCTTTAAACTATTATTTGACGGTACGAATCTAGATCAGTGGGTAGGTAATAAAGCCGGCTATCTTTTACAAGATGGCGCTATTATGGTGAATCCAAAAAGTGCAGGCGGAGGCAATTTATATACCAAAGAGCAGTATTCCGATTTTGAATACCGTTTTGAATTTCAGTTAACCCCTGGAGCCAACAATGGTCTAGGAATCAGAACTCCAATAGAGGGCGATGCTGCTTATGTGGGTATGGAGCTTCAAATACTCGATAATGACGCGGATATTTATAAGAACTTGAAGCCATACCAATACCACGGCTCTATATACGGGGTTGTGCCGGCTAGAAGGGGCTTTCTAAGGCCTATTGGGGAGTGGAATGAGGAAGTTGTTGTGGTAAAGGGAACCCGTGTTAAAGTGATATTAAATGGCGAAACCATTACGGATGCTGACATTAAGGAGGCTTCAATAAACGGAACGATGGACCATAACGAGCACCCCGGATTAAAGCGAACTTCAGGTCACATTGGCTTTTTAGGCCATGGAGACGTGGTTCGTTTTAGGAATATACGGATACTGCCCCTATAAATGCCCCTGACATCTATTTTTACCGGGAACGATTGCGTAGAAAAATAATCGTTTTTGGCGTTAAGATTGTCTATATGGGTGTAGCATTGAGCTACGATTTTTAACATTTTAATGATTGCTAAATTCAATTACGTATGCGTATGAAAAGTGTATGCCTATACCTGTTATTACTGGTAGGGTTGCTTAATTTACATCCCAATCTTTCAATTGCACAAACTGGTAAGCTTGAAGTAAAAGGTAAAGTTACTTCTAACGACCTCCCATTAGAAGGGGTAAGTGTTAGGGTTAAAGGTGGCAAAGAGGCCGGAACGGTTACCGACAAAAACGGTCAATTCAAAATTGTACTGCAAGACGGTAAGAGTAGTTTAACCTTTTCTTATGTGGGTTATTCCGATCAAACAGTTGCAGTTAACAATAAATCTACCATTAATGTTTCTTTGAATTCTACTGCTTCTGAAACGGAAGAAGTGGTGGTGATTGGATACCAAACTGTAAAACGCAAAAACGTATTAGCATCAATTGCTAGTGTGAGTGCAAAAGATTTAAAAGATATTCCTGTGAACTCTGCCGCAGAAGCATTGAATGGTCGTTTAGCAGGTGTTACTGCAACAACTGCCGAAGGTGCTCCAGATGCTGATGTTAGAGTTAGAGTAAGAGGTGGTATGTCAATCACCGGCGATAACTCTCCGTTGTATATTGTGGATGGTGTTCAGGTTGAAAATGGTTTGTCAGCAATCGCGCCTCAAAATATTCAAAACATTGACGTTTTGAAAGATGCTGCTGCTACCGCTATTTATGGTGCACGTGGTGCGAATGGTGTAATCGTTATTACAACAAAAAGAGGCAAGCCTGGAAAATTACAAGTAAGCTACAATGGCTTTATTGGCGTAAAGCAACTTGCTAGAAAACTAGGTGTTTTGACGCCATCTGATTATGTTATGTATCAGTCAGAAAGATCAAGAGGGTCAAATACTGATAGTTTAACTTTTCTTAGAAATTTTGGTACTACATGGGATACTTTAAAAAATTATAACAATGTGGGTGTGGTAGATTGGCAAGAAGAAGTAATGGGGCGTACAGGTATTGCGCAAACGCACAACATTACGGCATCGGGCGGTGTTAAAAATTTAACCTACAATTTTGGTTATACTAGAAACGATGATAAAGCTGTTATTTTAAATTCTACCTACAAAAGAGACTTATTGAATTTAAGTGCAGATTACAGATTTAGTAAAAAATTAAAAGCAGCCTTAACAACGCGTTATACGCAAACAGAAGTGAATGGCGCAGGGGTGTCTTCCGACCAAGGTTCTTCATTTTCAAGACTTCGTAACGCCGTTAAGTACAGGCCTTTTTTATCTAGCAATCAAGATTTAGAAGATCCCGATCCATTAGCCGATCCAAACGTTGGTAATGGGCTTAACCTCATTAATCCCATTACACTTGCAGACGCTGAGTATAGAAGAAAGTCTACAGCAGTTGGAAATATTGCATTAAGTGTTACGTACAATATTGCTAAAAACTTAACTTTTAAATCAACGGTTGGGTATGATCATTTTAAATTGATGGATAGACAATTTAGTGACTCTATTACGCCATATTCAATGATCTCTGGATCAAGAAAGCCTATTGCACAGCTAGATACAGCAATTCGTAGAACAATCACAAATTCAAACGTATTAACCTATTCAATTAATAAGTTCAAAGGCAAACATGATTTTGACTTTTTATTAGGACAAGAAACTTTCGACTACCGAACAGAGTCTTACACTCAACTCGTAAGAGGTTTCGCGAATTTTATAAGTCCGGATGAAGCATTTGGAAGTTTAGCGAATGGGATTTCATTTACTGGTTATCCTCGTGTAAATAAAACCAGATATACCAACATGTCTTTCTTTAGCAGAATCAATTATGCTTATGAAAACAAATACTATGTAACACTTAATGCGAGAGCAGACGGTGCTTCAAAATTTGCGCCCGGAAGACAGTGGGGACTTTTCCCTTCTGGATCTGTTGCATGGAGGGCTAAAAATGAAAATTTCTTAAAAGATAACACATTCATTTCTGATCTTAAATTCAGAGCTGGTTATGGTAATGTAGGTAACAACCGTATTAACGATTATTTGTTTTTAACAACTTTCAGAAATGATGGTGGTTTGTATTATGGAATTAACAACCAACCAATCAATGCTTTTTATTCTGCGGGCCTTGTTAATGAAGCGCTTCAGTGGGAGTCAAATGAGAGTAGAAACTTTGGTATGGATTTGAGTGTCTTAAATGACCGTATTACTTTATCATTAGATGTTTATAATAACCAAGCAAAAAACTTGTTATTGAATGTACCAATTGCATCAACTTATGGTTATAGTTCGCAGTTACAAAACATTGGTAAAACCTCTAACAAAGGGGTAGAGGTTCAATTGGGTGCTTTAATTGCCAAGAAAAAAGATTTTACTTGGAACGCCAATTTCAACATTTCATTTAATAACAATCGTGTTGAAGCGTTGGGTCAAAATCAAAACTTATTTTTTCCAGCTGCTAGTTGGGGTGTTTCTGGTCAGCCTACCGATTATATCGTAAGAATTGGGGATCCAGTTGGTGCAATGTGGGGTTTGATCAATGACGGTTTTTATACAGTAAATGATTTCAATTACAATCCAACGACTAGTGTGTACACTTTAAAACCAGGAATCACAAATGCTTCTGGTGTTATTGGTACGGTGCAGCCTGGCTCTATTAAATTTAAAGATTTAGATGGCGATGGGGTAATTAGCATGGACAAGGATAGAACCATCATTGGAAATCCTACACCTAAATTTACTGGCGGTTTAGCACAGCAGTTTACATACAAAAACTGGGATATGAGTTTGTTTTTAAACTTTAGCTACGGAAATCAAATTTATAATGCCAATAAAATTGAGTTTACCAATGGGTATACGCCTAATTCTAATATGTTAGACATTATGGCTAACCGTTGGAAAGTGGTTACACCACAAGGCCAAACAGCCCAGTGGATAAATGCTACTGGTCAGGTAATGGGGATTGCTCCTGATGCACTTCAAGCATTAAATGCAAATGCAAATATTTGGCAGCCTGTTCGTTCTGCTGGCGCATTTTTCCCAAGTTCATGGGCAATTGAAGACGGTTCGTTTTTACGCGTTAACAACCTTACAGTTGGTTATAGTTTGCCAGTAAAAAACTTAATTAAGATGAAAATTTCTAAATTAAGATTTTACTTCACTGCTAACAATTTAGCTGTATTTACAAAATACACAGGATATGATCCAGAGGTTAGTGTGCGTAATAGCCCACTTACACCTGGTTTAGATTATTCTGCATATCCAAAAAGTCGCAGTTTTATTTTTGGTGTAAACGCTAACTTTTAATTTTATAACACTCCTGATATGAAAACAAAAAACTTATATAAACTAACACTATCTACCGCCGCAATTGTTTTGTTGTCATTTAATAGTTGCAATAAATTTTTAGATCAAAAGCCCATTTCAGATGTAAGCACGGATGTAGTATTTAGTGATGTCCCTAGCGTACTAAAAGCATTGGCGGGTGTATATAGTAGACTGGTAGGTGATGCTGCATATGGTATTCGCGTAAGTCTTTACTATCCCTTAGATACCGATGAAGTACAAGGTCCTACTGGTGCTGGCGATAATGATCGTAGAGATATTGCACGTTATAATGCAACACCTGGTAATGCTCAAATTACGAATCCATTTAATCAAATGTTTGCAGGTATCGAGTATGCAAATATTTGCATTGCCAATATTCCTAAAATGGCGATGTATACGAATGGAACAGAACAAGAGAGAAAGAAGTTGCAAAGAATGTATGGGGAAGCGCTTACATTAAGAGCTCAGTTTTATACAGAAGCGATAAGAAACTGGGGAGATTTGCCGGCGCATTTTGCCCCTGCCTCTACCTTAGCAACCACCAATCCATTCCCTGCTAGAACTAATAGAGATACAATCTATGACCGTTTGTTAGAAGATTTAAAGTTAGCAGCTACGCTTGTGCCTTGGAGAAATGAATTATCTGCAATTGGTGATGGTGCTGATGAAAGAATTACCAAAGGTACCGTTAAAGGTCTTCGTGCAAGAATCGCACTTTATAGAGGTGGATTTTCATTACGCCAAGATGGAGTAGTAAAGCGCACAGATGATTATTTGAAATACTATCAAATCGCAAGAGATGAAGCTGCGGAAGTTATGGCTTCTAATCAGCACAGTTTAAACCCAAGTTTTAGGGCATTATGGAAAGATCAAGTAAATGCAAGAGCAGTTGCAGATCCAAACGGAGAATTGATGTTCCAAGCAAGTGGTATTGGTGGCGTTGGTGCTGGTGATACTAAACTTGCTTATTACAATGGTCCTACTGTTAACGGGCTTGGTAACAAAAGCGTGAATATTTTACCAACTTATTTTTATGCATTTGATTCTACCGATTTAAGACGTGACGTTACCTGTGCTATTTATAATGTAGCTGCAAATGGAACTACAAAAATTGGTCAAGCTATTACTGCTATTTGCGATGGAAAATATCGTAGAGATTGGATTTCTAATCCAGTAGTTTCTCCTGACGACAGGATTCAATATTTTAGTTTAAAATGGCAAATTCTTCGCTACTCCGATGTAATGCTCATGTTTGCTGAAGCAGAAAATGAATTAAATGGTCCTACTGCTGCTGCTTATAATGCGGTTAATCAGGTTAGAAGAAGAGGATATGGACAATCAATCACAGCGCCAAATGCTGCGGTTGATTTACCTGCTGGCTTATCGAAGGCTGCTTTTTTTACAGCACTTGTTAGAGAGCGTTCTTTAGAATTGGGTGGCGAAGGTATTCGTAAGTATGATTTAATTAGATGGAATTTGCTTGCAACTACCATTAATCAAACAAAGGCAGCGCTTTTAGCAATGTCAACTTTGTCTGCACCATATAACACTTTACCTACTGCTATGTTTTTTAGAACAAATAATGCTAGCGATGACAACCGTTTTGGACCTAATGGATTGTGGGCTAATTCATTCTATAGAGCTGCTCCATCTTCCACTCCTTCGGGTACAACACGTGTGAATTGGTTAGGTGCTACCATAAATACGGTATCCCTTGCTAGGTTCGCTACTGGATTTGTAACCGGAAAGTCAGAATTATTACCCATACCCCAACCTTCACGAGATGCTAACCGCAATCTTACGCAGAACCCTGGTTATTAATAACTAATTCGTTAGTAAGTAAAAAAGGCTACTCATTTGAGTAGCCTTTTTTGTTGGCAAATAGAGTTCTATTGGTTAATTTCAATAACATAATTAATTATGTCATTCTATGAAAAAGTTTATCATTTTATGTCTAACGCTATTTTTTGCTAACATTGGGTTTTCTCAATCAAAAGAGCATGCGCGTGTGGAAGCAGCCGTCGAAAAACTTAAATTAGCTATGATTAGTGGCGTTCGCGAGGACCTGGCGTTTATTGTAGATGATAGCTTGAGTTATGGTCATTCTGGCGGAGCGGTAGAAGGCAAAGCTGAATTTGTTGAAAAAATCGCTTCAGGAAAATCGGATTTCATAACAATTAATATTACCGATCAAAAAATTTCAATCACCGGCAATGTAGCGGTTGTAAGGCATCAATTATACGCAACTAATAATGACAATGGGAAACCTGGCGAAGTAAAATTAAAAATACTTCTTGTGTTTAAAAAGGCTGGAAAAGATTGGAAACTATTAGCCCGCCAAGCTATAAAACTTACCTAGCTTTTTTTTGCACCACTTGATTCTCTGATAATCATTTGTGGCTGCAATATGATTTTTTCAAACTCTGTGGTGGGTCTTTTATTTTCGATTTGCTTAATCAATAATTCAATAGCCACCTGTCCAATTTCGTAGGCTGGCTGTCTAATTACCGATAATGAGGGGGAGAGTAGATCCGTTAAATCAAGGTTCGAAAAGCCAATCATAGCTATATCGTCAGGGACTTGTAAGTTTTTTGACTTAAAGTAACGAAGGCAATTGGTGGTGAGTTTATCGGCAGATGCAATAATGCCAGTTGGCTTATTTGTATTGTAGTATAATAATTTTTCAAGAGCGGTTTCAACTTCTTCGTAAAGCATGCCACCATGTAGGCAATATTCAATTTGATTGGCATCAAAAGGTAATTGATGGTCCGAAAGTGCTTGATGATAACCGGCTACTCTCTCTTTGGTTATAGATAAAAATGCTGAGCCTGCCACCATTGCAATATTTTGATGTCCGTTTTTGATAAGTTCCGAAGTTGCATCATAAGCCCCTTTATAATTATCGACAGCTACTTTATGTGTAGCTAAATCTTCAACAACCCTGTCAAAAAAAACAATGGGGAATCCGCGCTTGTGTAAATTGATTAAGTGGTCTAGTTTTTGGGTTTCGGAAGAAACAGAAATAAGAAGCCCATCTATCGATCTTGATGCTAAATATTGGAGATTAATAATTTCTCTTTCGTAGGATTCGTGGCTTTGTGCAATGATTACGTTATAACCTTTGTTATAAGCGATAGACTCAATACCATTAATTGCTTGTGAAAAAAAGCTATTGGCGATTTCGCAAACAATAATACCAATAGACCTGCTCCTTTTTTCTTTTAAACTAAGTGCAATGGGGTTGGGTCTATAATTGATTTGTTGGGCATATGCTATGACAATTTTTTTTGTTTCGGGGCTTATTTCATGACTATCCCTTAGTGCCCTTGAAACGGTAGACGTGGAAAGCCCTAAGGTCTTGGCAATGTCTTTGATGGTAACCGCTTCGTACTTCATAGAAAAATCAAAAAAATAACTCAAAATTGTCCTAAACCATAAAAATACGATAATTCTCAAAGACTTAAAAAGTAGGCCTAAAAACCGGGAACGATTGCATAAATAAAGTCTTAAATTATGCCTATTTTTCATCATTATTTGAGTAGTCTTGAGCTACGAGAAAAGCTTCACAATCAACGCATATGAAAAGAATTGTATACTTATTTGCTGCTATTATTTTAGTAGGGTTCATGTCACCTGAAAAAAAGGTTGCTTTTTTCATGATTGGTGACTCCACCATGGCAGACAAACCACTTTTAAACAATCCAGAAAGGGGATGGGGGCAGTTGTTTCCTCAATATATTTCAGGCGTAGTAGATATAAAAAATCTAGCGGTTAATGGTAGAAGTACAAAAAGTTTTATCAAAGAAGGTAGATGGGATAGCGTAATGAAATACATGAAAGAAGGTGATTATGTATTTATTCAGTTTGGACATAACGATTCAAAAATCGATGATTCAATTAGATCGGCACCAGCCAATACTTTGTATAAGCAAAATTTAATTCGCTTTGTAAACGATACTAGAAAAAAAGGCGGCAATCCAATTTTAGTAACACCCGTAATGCGCCGAAAATTTAATGCTGCTGGTATTTTTGTTGACCAGCATGGTGATTATCCTGGTGTGGTTCGGTTTTTAGCGGACTCTATGCGTGTTTCACTCATCGATCTTCATGCATCCAGTAAAAAGCTAATTGAGAAAGAAGGGGTAGAAGGGTCAAAAAAAATGTTTTTATGGATTGACTCCAATCATTTTAATGCAATGCCGGTAGGTAAAAAAGATGACACTCATTTTTCTGAATATGGAGCGTCGCAAATCGCTTCACTTGTGTGTGCCGAAATTTTAGAAAAACATCCAGCACTGTCAAAATATTTATTACGCTCGGCGCACAAAGAAAAATACGCTTTTGAACTGCCAAAAATTTACGAACCGCATTTCAAAAAAGACACCTTTAATGTAGTTTCTTTTGGTGCAGTAAAAGATGGTATAACATTAAATACGGTTGCTATTAATAATGCCATTGTTGCTGCTAACAAAGCTGGTGGTGGTATTGTTCATATTCCCGCAGGGCTTTGGTTAACGGGTCCAATTGTGCTGCTTGATAACGTAGCATTAAATACTGCAAAAGGAGCTCTGGTTTTATTTACAAAAGATAGAACACAGTATCCTTTAAAAGTAGCTTCTTTTGAAGGGGTTGAAGCAGCTAGGTGTCAATCGCCTATTTCTGCAACAAATGCTGTAAATATTGCTATTACCGGTCAAGGTATATTTAATGGAGGTGGCGAAGTTTGGCGTCCATTAAAAAAAGGAAAGGTTACAGAGTCGGAGTGGAAGCGCCTCATTAATTCTGGTGGTGTTTTAAGTGAAGACAAAACAAACTGGTACCCTTCTGCTGGTGCATTGCAAGGTTCACTCACCAATAATATTGGAAAGTTGGTTGGTGGTGCTACCCTTTCTTCATTTGAGCCAATAAGAGATTTTCTGAGACCTAATATGATACGTTTTACTGGTTGTAGTAATGTTTTATTGGAAGGAATAACGTTTGAAAATTCTCCAGCATGGACCATGCACATTTTAATGAGTAAGCATATTACCATTAGAAAAGTAAATGTAAAAAATCCATGGTATGGTCAAAATACAGATGCACTTGATTTAGAGTCTTGTACCAATGCGCTCATTGATGGTTGTAATTTTGATACCGGTGATGATGGAATTTGTATTAAATCTGGAAGAGATGAAGAAGGCCGTAAAAGAGGAATGCCTACCAAAGATATTATTGCCATTAATACCACGGTATACCATGCACATGGTGGATTTGTGATAGGAAGTGAAATGAGTGGCGGGGCCAATAATATTTTTGTATCTAATTGTACATTTATTGGAACCGATATTGGTCTTCGTTTTAAAACCACCAGAGGACGGGGCGGTGTTGTAGAAAATATTTACGCTTCAAATATTAACATGCGTGATATTGTTGGGGAAGCGGTATTATTTGACATGTACTATGCTGCAAAAGATCCTGTGCCATTAGAAGGTGAGAAAAAAGACATGCCAGTCATTCAAACACTTCCAGTAACTGAAGCAACCCCCATTTTTAGAAATTTCTACTTCAACCATGTGTATTGTAATGGTGCCGAAAAAGCGGTTTTTGTAAGAGGCATTCCTGAAATGAATATTAGTAATTTGGTATTAAGCGATATGGTTTTTGCAACGAAAAAGGGCATCGAAGTTACCGAGGGTTCAAATATTGAGTTTAACAATATTAAACTTGTTACCCAGCTTGCGAGTCCGCTAGTATATATCCAAAATAGCAGTAAACTTAGTTTTAATAATTTTTCTATTGAGCCAAATATTCCGTTGGTGTTTAGTATTAATGGTGACCGCTCTCATTCAATTCATACAAAAGGGCTCAATTGGAATAATGCTATTAAAAAAGATGAATTCTTATTTGGTGCAAAAACAAATAGCATCTCGTATCAACAATAAAACTGTTACTCAATGAAAAAGTTTTCAATACTCTTTATTGTTCTTTTTGCAAGCAGCTACTTTGCCCATGCGCAAACTGAATCTATGGCAGCTAGGGTGGCAGCTACTGCTATGGCCACCTTATGGAAAGAGCCTGTTGGTGCAGATACAGCAAAGCCAACCAAGTGGACTTACGATCAGGGTGTTGTATTGTTAGGCATCGAACGTTTGTGGATTCAGACAGCCAACCCTATCTATTTTTCCTACATGCAAAAAAGCATGGATTATTTTGTTTCTGAAAATGGGGACATAAAATTTTATAAAGCGGAGGATTATAATATCGACAATATTCTTTGCGGCCGAATTTTATTAACGCTTTATAATGTTACCGGTCAAGTAAAGTATTACAAAGCAGCCAGTTTATTAAGAGGGCAATTGAAGGGTCAACCTCGTACAAAAGAAGGTGGCTTTTGGCATAAAAAAGTATACCCCTATCAAATGTGGCTTGATGGATTATACATGGGTCAGCCATTTTATACTGCTTATGCTAAGCAGTTTCATGAGCCTGAATCCTTTGATGATATTGCCAATCAATTTATTTGGATGGAAACGCATGCAAGAGATGCTAAAACCGGACTTCTATACCACGGTTGGGATGAAAGTAAAGAACAAAAATGGGCAAATCCAGTAACTGGATGCTCTCCTCATTTTTGGGGCAGGGCTATGGGTTGGTATGAAATGGCCCTTGTAGATGTGCTGGAAAATTTCCCTGCTACACACCCAAAAAGGGCAGATTTAATAGCTATTCTAAAACGCCTAGTTGATGCCATCAAAAAAGTACAGGATCCTGCAACAGGGCTTTGGTACGACATTTTAAATTTACCCAATGAAAAGGCGAATTATTTGGAAGCCTCTGCAAGCGCCATGTTTGTTTGTGCAACGGCTAAAGCGGTGCGTTTAGGTTTTTTACCAGCAAGCTATTTAACGGTTTCTAAAAAAGGATATGATGGTATTTTAAAAAGGTTTATTAAAACAGATGATAAAGGGTACACCAATTTAGAAGGAACCGTAAGTGTGAGCGGGCTTGGAGGCAAACCTTATAGAGATGGGAGCTTTGCATATTACATGTCTGAAAAAGTAATTGTAAATGATCCTAAGGGGGTGGGTGCTTTTATACAGGCGGCCAATGAAATGGAGTGGCATGCCACAGCAAAAACGGGCAAAGGGCAGCTTTTTATATTAGATGATTATTACAATGCCGAAGAGAAAAAAGATATCAAAGGGGTAGCATACGCATACCATTACAAGTGGCCTGAAATGTATAACAATGGGTTTTCTTTTTTGGGAAATGTAATAACTTCTAATGGGCTCCGCACTGGCACACTATCTGAATCGCCAACTAGAAGCAATTTAAAAAATGCTGCTATTTACATGATTGTTGACGCAGACAATGTTGCAGACAATCCTACACCCAATTACATGCATGAGAAGGATGCGCAGGAAATTTACAATTGGGTAAAAGCGGGCGGTGTACTCGTTTTATTTCACAATGACAAACCCAACGCCGATTTTACTGCTATTAATAAGTTGTCTGATTTATTTGGCATTCATTTTAATGAGGATAGCCACAATAAAGTAGTGGGAACAGATTATGTGGGCGGAAAAATTGATGTGCCTGCTGGGCATCAAATACTTAAAAACGTTCAAACTATTTATCAGAAAGAAGTTTGTTCCATCACTGTTAAGGCCCCTGCTAAATCGGTTCTAACAAAAGGAGATTTAATTGTTTTTGCAACAGCTAAAATAGGAAAGGGAACTGTTTTTGCAACCGGTGATCCTTGGCTTTACAACGAATATACCGATGGCCGAAAACTTCCTGTTATCTATCAAAACGCAAAGGCTGCCAACGATTTAGTAAAATGGTTGACAGCTCAAATTCCAGTAAAAAAATAATACATTGAAAAAAACGGGCTTATATTTTCTTGCATTAACAGTTGCTATTGTTATACAATTCAATGGTGCAGCACTGTACGCGCAAGCAAATAATAAGCCAATGATTGTGGTAGATCAGCGCGGTGGCGCAGATTTTGTTTCCATACAAGACGCCTTAAATAGTTTACCAGATGCTGCGAGTGCGCCACGAATCATTTATATTAAAGCAGGCGTCTATAAAGAGAAATTATTTGTAGAAAAAAACTTTGTAAGCTTAGTAGGAGAGGATAAAAACACAACCATACTTACTATTTCACTGGCCAGAGACATATGGCGCTGCGAAAATGACGATGATTGGGGTGTTGCTACTATCAATTTAAAGTCGAACGATATTGTGCTGGAAAATCTAACCATTACCAATACCTATGGTTTCGAAAATCAACATAATCCGGAGCCTGCACATGTCAATTGCCGGAAGGATACGTTAAAACCATTTAAAGAAGTTAGAAATAATGGGCATCAAATGGCGCTTCGTAGTTTTACAACCACACGTTTGGCCGCCAAAAACTGCATTTTCAGAGCCTATGGGGGAGATACCGTGAGTCCATGGAATACCGAAGATGGGTTCTTTTATTTCAAAGATTGTATCATGCAAGGTGGGGTAGATATTTATTGTCCAAGGGGTTGGGCCTGGGCTGAAAATTGCACTTTTATTGCGCATGGAAATACCGCAGCAATTTGGCATGATGGCTCTAAACATGAAGATTCAAAAACAGTACTTGTGAATTGTGTGTTTACCGGCGATCCTGGTTTTAAATTGGGGCGCTATCATAGAGATGCACAGTTTTATATTATAAATGGAAGGTTTGCAAAAGAAATGGCCGATGCACCTATTTATTTGAATCCATCCAATCCTCAAAATGAAATCAAGTGGGGACACCGCGCTTATTTTTACAATGCTATTAAAGAAGGCCCTTCATTTTCATGGCTTGCAAATAATTTGTCAACGGCTAAGGGTAATTTGAAGCCAGAAAACATCACGGTCTCTTGGTTGTTTGGTGGCAAATGGGTGCCCGATACGACGCATGTTGATCCAAAAAAATCAACGCAAAATGAAGGCATTGATTCTGTTGCAGAAAATATGCTATTGTATCAGCGCGCTATTGGAGGTTGGCCAAAAGCGGTTAATGACAATAAAGTAGATTACAAAAAAACACTTACCCCCGCAGAGCGAAAAGCGGTTATAGCTGATTCACTCAAAAATGATCCAACAATAGACAATAGTGCAACGACAAAAGAAATTAGGCACCTCGTAACAGCCTATAAAAAAACAAAAAACAGCAAATATTTAAAAGCGGCCGAAAAAGGAATCGCCTACTTGTTAAAGGCGCAATATCCAACAGGTGGTTGGCCACAATATTATCCAGATTTTTCATCTTATCGTGGTCAAATCACCTACAATGATGATGCCATGGTCAATGTTTTAAATATCATGCAAGACATTGTAGAAGGTGCAAAAAACTTTGATGTGGTTCAGTCATTGTTTATTCAAAAAGCAAAAGATGCCGTAGAATATGGGATAGGTTGCATTTTAAGAACGCAAATTAAAGTAGATGGTAAATTAACTGCATGGTGTGCACAGTATAACAGAAATACTTTGCAACCTGAAATGGCAAGAAAATTTGAATTAGCATCTATAAGTGGACAGGAGTCGGTGGGGATTCTTAAATTTTTGATGCGTCAAAAAAATCCTTCATCAGATATTATTGCAGCAGTTGAGGCGGGTGTAAACTGGTTGGAGTCTGTAAAAATAAAAGGCTATAAGTATGTAGATATTGAAGTTCCGAGTGAACCGAATGGTAAAGACCGTGTGATATTGCCAGATACCAATAGTACCATTTGGGCAAGGTTTTATGAAATTGGTAGCAACCGTCCGTTTTTTAGCGGACGTAATAGCGATAAAAAATATGATTTACGTCAAATTGAAGTGGAGCGTCGAATAGGTTATGGTTGGTATGGAACATGGCCAGCCACTTTATTATTAGTTGACTATCCGAAATGGCTTCAAAAAATAAATAAGACTAATTGATTTATATGACCTTGAATAGAAAAACATATAACACAATCACTAGCGGAGATATAGATGCTTTGTTTGCCCTCCCCGAAAAAGTAGTACAGTTTGGGACTGGGGTACTACTTCGCGGGTTACCTGATTATTTTATTGATAAAGCAAATAAGCAAGGTTTATTTAATGGAAGGGTCGTAGTTGTGAAATCAACAGATCAAGGAGGCACGGATGCTTATGGGGAGCAAGATGGCTTGTACACTATACTTGAAAAAGGGATAGAAAATGGCTTACCAATAGAGCGCACAACCATTAATGCGTCTATTAGTAGAGTGGTATCTGCAAAAACAGAGTGGCAGTCTGTGCTTGATTGTGCTGCCAATCCAGAGATTCAAATTATTATTTCTAATACGACAGAGGTTGGCTTAACACTCGTTCCAACCGATGCGGCTTCTTTATATCCGGAATCATTTCCAGGTAAACTCCTACATTTTTTAATGGAGCGTTACCGTGTTTTTAATGGCTCTTTAGAATTCGGGTTGGTTATTATTCCAACCGAACTTATCAGTGATAATGGCATCAAGCTTAAAGAAATTGTAATTGAATTGGCTAAATTAAAAGGGCTTGATGATGCGTTTATCAATTGGATTAATACCGCCAATGATTTTTGTAGTTCACTTGTAGATTGTATCGTGCCTGGGAAATTACCTGCTAATGAGCATGCCCAATTTGAACAAAAAGTGGGCTATCAAGATCGTTTAGCAATCATGTCGGAGCCATACCGGTTATGGGCTATCGAAACATCAAGTGAAAAAACAGCATCTATTTTATCATTTGCGGCCGCTGATGCGAGGGTAATTTTGGCGCCAAGTATTAATAAGTACAAAGAAATAAAATTAAGGTTACTCAATGCTACTCATTCACTTTGTTGTGGGGTAGCCATTTTAAGTGATTTTTTAACAGTGAGAGACGCCTTAAACGACAAGTCCTTTAAGGATTTTCTTTCTTCTATGTTATTAGATGAAATTGTTCCACTTGTAGCTGAGGGCGATATTACCATGGAAGAGGCGCACAATTTTGCTCAGCAGGTAATTGATCGTTTTTCAAATCAAAGTATTGAGCATTTGTGGGTAAATATTGCTGTGCAATACACTGCTAAAATGCAAATGCGCGTTGTGCCATTGGTAGATAAATATGTGAAGCGTCATGGCAAAGCGCCAACGCTAATATCATTTGGCTTTGCTGCGTACTTGTTATTTATGAAATCTAAAAATGATCCTAATACTTTAGGCGCATGTGCTTCTAAAACTACAATGGTCGCATCTGATGTTTTTAACAGGCAAGTATTTGATTGTATTGATAAAATGGAAGCTAGTTCAATTAAAAACGTACTAGCTTCTTTGTTGAATAAATAAGGATATGACAAAACAGAATTATAAGGTAATTAAGGTTCATCCAAACGACAATGTAATTGTTGCGCTAGAAGATATTCCAGTAGGTGCAAGTGTGTCTTATGAAAATGAAACCTATTTGATGGTAGAGGAAGTTCCTGCGAAACATAAATTTTTCCAGTCTAGTATGCAGCCTGGGGATGCTGTTACTATGTATGGCGTTCTTGTAGGAAAAGTTCAAGTTCCTGTTACAACTGGTATGCGCATGACCACTACTAATTTACATCATGCTGCTGAGCCATATGCATTTAGGCCCTATAATTACACTTGGACGCCGCCTAATGTTGATGCGTATAAAAACAAAACATTTTTAGGTTATCACCGTTCTGATGGAACAGTGGGTACTGCTAATTATTGGTTATTTATTCCTACCGTATTTTGCGAAAACAGAAATTTAGACGTTATACGTGAAGCGCTTCACAATGAGCTGGGCTATGCTGTAACGCACAAGTATAAATCATTTACAAAACAGTTGTTGGCGGCGTATGAAGCAGGTGAACCGGTACAAGATTTTAATCCAACCCAACTTGCCGCAACTCAAAAAGAAGCCCGTGTCTTTAAAAATATCGACGGCGTAAAATTTTTAAATCACCAAGGGGGATGTGGTGGAACAAGGGGTGATGCTGCCATCTTAAGCAAGTTACTTGCTGCATATGCCGATCATCCAAATGTGGCAGGCATCACTGTATTAAGTTTGGGTTGTCAAAATTTGCAATTGCAAGATTTAGAAAAAGATATACAGCTGCGTAATCCAAAATTTGACAAGCCGCTTTATATTTTTGAACAACAAAATGCTGGAACTGAGGAAGATCTAATTTATGGCGCCATCAAAAAAACTTTTGAAGGTTTAATTGAAGCAAATAAAATACAAAGGAAACCAGCAGGGCTTGATAAATTAACTGTTGGCGTAAAGTGTGGCGGCAGTGATGGATTTAGTGGAATTTCTGCAAATCCTGCCGTTGGATATTGCAGTGATCTACTCGTGGCACTTGGGGCCAAAGTATTGTTAGCAGAATTTCCTGAATTATGTGGTGTAGAACAGGAGCTAATTGACCGCACCGTTAGTCCGGACGCTGCACACAAATTTATTCAACTAATGGGTGCCTACAGCGCAGCTGCCATTGCTGCTGGGTCTGGGTTTCATATGAATCCTTCTCCCGGTAATATTAAAGATGGACTAATAACAGACGCAATCAAGTCAGCGGGGGCGGCAAAAAAAGGGGGATCATCTCCGGTGGTTGATGTACTTGATTATACCGAGCCAGCCACTAAGCCAGGACTTAATTTAGTGTGCACGCCTGGCAATGACGTAGAAGCGACAACAGGTAAAGCGGCAAGTGGCGCAACGCTTATTTTATTTACTACTGGACTTGGTACACCAACTGGCAATCCTGTTTGTCCTACTATCAAAGTATCTACTAATGCGGCTTTAACAAAGCGCATGAATGACATTATAGATATTGACACCAGCCCAATCATTGCCGGAGAAAAAACAATTCCAGAAATGGGGGAAATGATTTTAGAGTATTGTATTAAAGCAGCTAGTGGTGAGATTACACCAAAGGCAGTATTGTTAAACCAAGACGATTTTATTCCATGGAAACGTGGTGTAAGTTTATAAATAAAAATTAGAAGAGATGAGTAAGTTATTTATGGGTGAAGATTTTTTGTTGCAAACTAAAACAGCGGAATTGTTATACAACGAATACGCTAAACAAATGCCAATTATTGATTACCATTGTCATTTGTCACCACAGCAAATTGCAGAAGATTTAAAATTCGAAAATATAACGCAGGCTTGGTTATACGGCGATCATTATAAGTGGAGAGCGATGCGCACAAGTGGTGTTGATGAATCTTATTGCACGGGTAATAGATCCGATTATGAAAAATTTGAAAAGTGGGCAGCTACGGTGCCTTACACCATGCGTAATCCACTGTATCATTGGACGCATTTAGAGTTGAAAAGATATTTTGGAATAGAAGAGATTTTAAATGCTAATACTGCGAAACTTGTTTATGACAATGCAAGTGCGCAAATTCAAACTGATGCTTTTAGTATCAAAAACTTGATCCGTAAAATGAATGTGAAAGTCATTTGTACCACAGATGACCCTACCGATTCATTAGAATACCATAAAACGCTTGCAGAGAGTGATTTTGAGGTGAAAATCAAGCCTGCGTTTAGGCCTGACAAAGCAATGGAAGTTGTTAGCGCAGCTAATTTTGTTGCCTATGTTAAAAAATTAGAGGCGGTAACCAATTTGTCCGTTTCTTCCTTTAATGATTATTTAGTTGCACTGCAAAACAGACATAACTTTTTTGCTTCGATGGGTTGTTCGGTGAGTGATCATGGACTTGAAGAAATTTATGTAGAGGATTTTACAGGGCAGGAAATTGAAAGCATATTTGCCAAAGTGTATGGTGGTAAGGAGTTAAGTATATTAGAGCAGCGTAAGTTTAAGAGCTCTATGTTGCTACATTTTGCAGAATGGGATTGGAAAAAGGGCTGGGTGCAGCAGTATCATTTAGGGGCACTGCGTAACAACAATTCACGTATGCTCTCTAAACTAGGTCCGGATACAGGCTGGGATAGTATTGGAGATTTTTCTCACGCAGCAGCACTTGCTAAATTCTTAAATAAATTAGATAGTGAAGACAAGCTCGCTAAAACCATTTTGTATAATTTAAATCCTGCCGATAACGAACTTATGGCTTCTATGATTGGCAATTTTAATGACGGGTCGGTTGCAGGTAAAATACAGTTTGGTAGTGGTTGGTGGTTTTTAGACCAAAAAGATGGTATCATAAAGCAGTTAAATGCATTAAGTAACATGGGTCTTGTGAGTAGGTTTGTGGGAATGCTTACCGATTCTCGAAGTTTTTTATCTTTTCCACGACACGAATATTTTAGACGTATTTTATGTAATTTATTTGGTGAAGAAATTGAAAATGGTGAATTGCCAAACGATACCAAGTGGGTAGGTCAAATTATCCAAGACATTTGTTACAATAATGCCAATGATTATTTTGGATGGAACAATAAATAATCTACTTTTTTATTTCATTTCATATTATCTTGTAAGTCAAACGGGTAAGCTATTTGTATGAAAAAAGTATTTTGTTTTGGGGAAATTTTGCTTCGCATGTCGCCAGTATTAAACCAGGCCTGGATTCATAGTGCTAGTATGCCTGTTCATATCGGTGGCGCAGAACTCAATGTGGCAAAGGCTTTGGCTGGTTGGAAGCAACCCGTTACGTATATGTCTGCAATGCCAGACAATTATTTATCCAAAGAAATCGCAGCTTCTATTGCTGCTTCTAATATTGGGATAGAAGCCATGCAGTTTTGTGGTGACAGAATGGGTATTTATTTTTTGCCACAAGGCGCCGATTTAAAAAATGCAGGTGTTATTTATGACCGCGCACATGCTTCATTTTCAACTGCTTTATTCCCGGGAAAAATAAATTGGGATACTTTACTAGAAGGGTCTGATTGGTTTCATTTTAGTGCCATTAGTCCTGCAATAAACGAACAAGCTGCAGCTGTATGTTTAGATGCAGTAAAGGCAGCAAAACGATTAGGTCTTTCCATTTCTGTCGATTTAAATTACCGTGCTAAACTCTGGAAATATGGTAAACAGCCTGCACAAGTCATGCCAGAACTGCTTTCTTATGCAGATGTGATTATGGGTAATATTTGGAGCGCGCGAGATTTGCTTGGGATTGAGGTACCCAAGGGGGCAGAAGCCGCTATTACCAAAGAGGACTTTGCTGCTTGTGCAAAAGAAACGGCGGCAGTATTGTTTACACAAAACCCAAATTGTAAAGTAGTAGCTAGTACGTTTAGGTTTACCCCCGATGGCGCTGGTGTACATTATTATGCCACACTTGATACAATCACCGATCAATTGGTATCGGTTAGCTTTGAGGCAAATTCGGTGGTAGACAAAGTGGGAAGTGGAGATTGTTTTATGGCGGGCCTTATTTATGGTATCCATAATGGGCATTCGCATAAGGAAACGATAAATTATGCCGCTTCGGCAGCTTTTGGTAAATTGCAAGAACTCGGTGATAGCACGAGGCAAACAATTGAGCAAATTAAATCAAGGTATTAAATGGAAAGAGAAGCCATTCTTATAAGTCAAATAAAAGCAGAAGGCATTTTGCCTTTGTATTATCATGATGATGTTACAGTTTGCGAAGGCGTTCTTCGTGCTTTGTACAATGGAGGTGTTAGATGTGTTGAGTTTACCAATAGAGGTGCACAAGCACTTGCTAATTTTTCGCATTTGGTTTCCTTAAAATCCACCATGCCTGGTTTGATACTCGGTATTGGCACCATTAAAACGCCACAGGATGCAAGTGCATTTATTGAAGCCGGAGCCGATTTTTTAATTAGCCCTTGTTTTGATGCAAGTGTTGCAGATGTTGCATATATGCACAAAGTTTTATGGATTCCAGGTTGTATGACTCCTACTGAAATACATGTAGCGCAAAAATCGGGCGCTACCCTTATAAAACTTTTTCCTGGCAATGTGTTGGGGCCTGGTTTTGTTGATGCTATTAAAACTTTATTTACTGGCGTTGATTTTTTAGTGACCGGTGGCGTAGAACCAACCGAGCAAAATATAGGTGCTTGGTTTAAGGCTGGTGTGGCAGGTGTGGGGCTTGGCAGTAAGCTTATTACCCAAGAAGTGCTTGCTCATAAAAATTTTGCACAATTAGAGGCGCAAACAAAAGAATTACTAGCACTTATCAAGACAATAAGATAATTACGATTTAAAGTATTGCTATATGGAACCAAAAATTGGTCGTTACCGCTGGACTATTTGTAGTCTGGTATTTTTTGCTACTACCATTAACTATTTAGATAGAGCGGTTATTAGTTTATTAAAATCTACCTTAACCACAGAGCTCAAATGGGATGACGCTGATTATACCAATGTAGAAATTGCATTTAAAGTTTCTTATGCAATAGGTTTATTATTAGCTGGACGATTTATTGATAAAGTGGGTACTAAAAAAGGGTACGCATGGGCAACTGGGCTTTGGAGTTTATCTGCTGTTTTACATGCTGCTGCTAAAACTGTGTTTGGATTTTCGGTGGCACGTGCTGCTCTTGGTGTTACAGAAGCGGGTAATTTTCCGGCGGCCATTAAAACTGTTGCAGAGTGGTTCCCACGTAAAGAGCGCGCTTTAGCTACTGGACTTTTTAATTCGGGAGCAAATATTGGTGCTATTGTTGCGCCATTATCTGTACCGTTTATTGCAGCAGCTTATGGATGGCAGTGGGCGTTTATTGCTACAGGTTTACTAGGTTTTGTTTGGTTGTATTTTTGGAACAAGCATTATTATAAACCATCGGAGCATCCAAAATTGTCTGCTGCAGAGCTTGCCTACATTAATAGTGACGCTGATGCTATTGCAGAAGGGGATGCGCTGAATACAAAATCTTTTAGCTGGGCGGCATTGTTAAAATACAAGCAAACATGGGCATTTGCCATTGGTAAATTATTAACGGATCCTATTTGGTGGTTTTATCTTTTTTGGTTACCTGATTTTTTAGAAAGCCAATATCATATTAAAGGAACCGCCATTGCACTTCCGGTTGCAGCAGTATATACCATGTCTGCGGTGGGTAGTATTTTTGGCGGCTGGCTACCTATGTATTTAATTAAAAATAATTGGCCTGTTTTTAAGGCGCGTAAGTCTTCAATGTTGATGTATGCATTTTTAGTACTACCTATTTTGTTTGCACAGGTTTTAGGGGGAATGAATATGTGGTTGGCTGTTTTTGTAATTGGAATAGCAGCTGCTGCGCATCAGGCATGGAGTGCAAATATTTTTACAACAGTAAGTGATATGTTTCCGAAGCGTGCCGTAGGCTCTGTAACAGGCATTGGCGGTATGTTTGGTGCTATTGGCGGTATTTTACTTTCTATGGCCGTGCAAAAGAATTTATTTGTGCATTACCGCTCTATAGGACAAATTGAAACGGCCTATTATATCATGTTTATTGTGTGTGGATCAGCCTATCTATTAGCATGGGTAATTATGCATTTATTGGTTCCTAAAGTAAATGTTATTGCTGCCGAAGATTTAGAATAATAAAGTATATGTCTGAGCAACCTAAAATGATACAAACCATGCGTTGGTATGGCCCCAACGATCCAGTAAGTTTATGGGATATTAGGCAGGCTGGCTGTTCTGGTGTGGTATCTGCACTACATCAAATTCCAAATGGCGAAGTGTGGCCTATTGAGGCTATTCAGGAAAGGAAACAAATCATTGAAGCTGCCGTACTTACTTGGGATGTTGTTGAAAGTGTGCCGGTTCATGAAGCAATTAAAACACAAAGTGAAGGGTTCGAAAAATACATTGCAAATTACAAGCAAACCATACAAAATTTAAGTAGTTGTGGTATTAAAATTGTGACCTATAATTTTATGCCAGTAATGGATTGGACGCGTACCAATTTAAAGTACGAAATGCCGGATAAATCGTTAGCGCTGTTGTATGAAAAAGCTGCGGTGGTTGCATTTGATGTATTTATACTAGAAAGAAAAAACGCTGCTAATGATTATAGCATGGCCGAAATAGAAGCTGCCACAATTAGGTTTAACGGCATGACTGATGCGGAAAAATTACAGTTGCAGCACAATATGATTAAAGGACTTCCGGGTAGTGAAGAAAGTTTTACCATGGAAGCTTTTAGAAATGCACTTGCTGCATATGATGGAATTGATGCCTCAAAACTTCGCGCGCATCTTATTTATTTTTTGGACCAAATTATACCAGTTGCTGAATCTTGTGGTGTTAAAATGGTAATTCATCCAGATGATCCGCCGTATTCTATTTTAGGACTTCCAAGAGTTGTAAGTATAGCTTCTGATATTCAGGCATTGTTTAGTGCTGTTCCATCCTTATCTAATGGCCTTTGTTTTTGTACAGGATCTTTTGGTGTTAGGCCGGATAATGACCTCCCCGCTATGGTTCGTGATTTTGGTGACCGTATTAATTTTATTCATTTACGCAGTACCAAAAGAAATGCAGCTGGCGATTTTTATGAAGACAATCACTTAGAAGGGGACGTAGATATGTACCGTGTTGTCAAAGAAATAATTGGAGTGATGCGAAAGCGCAATAGCTCAATTCCCATGCGCCCAGATCATGGTCATCAAATGCTTGATGATTTAAAAAAAGAAACCAATCCAGGCTATTCAGCCATTGGAAGACTTAGAGGCCTCGCCGAACTTAGGGGCTTAGAAATGGGAATTCTTAAGAGTTTGTATTAATTTTTGTAGGATTGCTTCCGGTTTTTATCCGGTTCCTATATTACTATTGTGTTCTAATTTTCTACTATTTATTTTATATTGAGTAAAATTATTGATTATGAACGCTACGCCAGAATCAGTTAAAGAAGCACTTGATGCAAACTACAGCGTAACACCTGCGCAGGTCCAGTACTTTAGTGAAAATGGTTTTATAAAAATCAAAAATATTTTTGAGCCAGCGGTTATTGACTATATGAATAAAGTTATTTCAAAAGAGGTGGACCGTTTAAACAACCAACAAATTCCATTAGAAGAACGTGATACGTATGGGAAGGCTTTTTTGCAAATCATGAATTTATGGACGCATACAAGCGCTGTAAAGGATATTGTGTTTAGTAAAAGAATCGCGCAAATAGCAACTGGTTTAATGCAAACAAATGGCGTTCGTTTATACCACGATCAGGCACTTTTTAAAGAACCTAAGGGAGGTCATACACCCTGGCACGCCGATCAATATTATTGGCCACTTGATACAGAAAATACCGTAACCGCCTGGATACCATTACAAGCAACACCGCTTAATTATGGCCCACTCGAGTTTAGTGCAGGTAGTAACAAATTAATTGCTGGCAGAGACAAACAAATTAGTGACGAAAGTCAAGCTTTTTTAGAATCAGAATTAAAAAGCCATGCATTTAAACATGTGGTGGAATCTTTTGATGTAGGTGAAATAAGTTTTCATAGAGGATGGTTGTATCACCGCGCTGGCCCTAATGTGTCTGGAAATATGCGTAAGGTAATGACCATGATTTATATGGATAAAGACACGGTATTAAAAACGCCTGAAAACCATAACCAGCAGGCCGATTGGGATGCCTGGTGTCCGGGTGCTATCGTTGGTGAAATTGTAAACACCCCATTAAATCCAGTTTTATATGAACTCATTGTAAAATAAAAGAGGATGGCAAAAGTGATAGACACCCACATGCATAGTTGGGATTTACAAAAAGTTAGGTATAGTTGGCTCGATGGCGATACCTCTATTTTGGCGCAAAATTATTATCCTTCAAATATTGAAGGGCAGTTACAGGCAGCTAGTATAAGTTCAGCAGTAATGGTACAAGCTGCAAATAATTTGGAAGACACTGATTTTATGTTTGCATGTGCGGAGCAATACCCTTGGGTAATTGGTGTGGTGGGTTGGGTAGATTTACTAGATCCAGTGCTTGCCAAAAAGCAATTAGAAGCGCATTTGCAAAATAAATATTTTAAAGGCATCAGGCATTTAATTCACGACGAGCCGGACCATAACTGGTTACTACAACCTGCTGTCATAGAAAGTTTAGGAATTTTGGCGGATCATGATGTTCCTTTTGATGTGGTAGGTGTAAAAGTTGAACACATCAAAGCAGCTATACAAGTAGCAAAACAAATACCACACTTAAAAATGGTTTTTGATCACTTAAACCATCCGCCCATTGCTACGAGCGAACAGTTTGGTGCTTGGGGAGCAGCTATTAAGGAGGCTGCAGCTATGCCTAATTTTTATGCAAAAATTTCGGGACTAGGTACTTGCTGTGCTGATTTTAATGATTGGTCTGCTAACACCATTGAGCCTTATGTGGCTTATGTTTTGGAGCATTTTGGCGTAAACAAATTAATGATAGGAGGAGACTGGCCTGTTTCACTACTTGCGGGCGATTACGTAGGAACACATATTAAATACCAAACCGTAATTGAAAAATTAGTAGCACCAGAAAATCAAGAAAAAATCTACAGCACAAATGCTATCCGTTTTTATAAGCTGGGTTAGTTGTTTACTATTTCAACTTCAATTCTTCTGTTTCTAAAACGGTTGTTATCTGTATCGTTGAGCGTAATTGGTTCAGTTTCACCTTTACCAATGGTCGCAATACGCCCTGCGGCAATGTCAAGTTTTACAAGGGCGGCTTTAACTGCTTCTGCTCTTTTATTGGATAAAATAATATTGTAATTGTCGTCCCCCAAATTGTCGGTGTGCCCGCTAATAATGATGCTTAACGTGTTATTTTTTGTTAGGTAGCTAGCCATTTGCTCAATTTCTTGAACGTACCTAGGCATAATTTCATATTTATCTAGTTCAAAATTGACATTGAGTGAAATGGTTTCTCTAATCCCTTTAAATATTTTTTCGCCGCTAGCCCGTTGTTCACTGATGGTCCCTGCACTGATACTTAATTTTTCATAATCAAACATACAAGGCATCATACTTACCTCATAATATCTGTTCAATGAAAACAGTTGGTTGTTAAATACTTCTTCAAATTCGGATCTATCGTAGCACTGAAAATACATGCCATTTGTTTCGTTGGCAATCTCTCTTAAATTAACAGAGTCGGCGCCACCGCTGTATGCAATGGTAAATACCGGTATATGATTAACGAGGGCTTTTTCAACAATCGATTTGGTATTTTTATTTTTTGAAGCATTCTCGTAACCGTCTGTAAATAAAAGAAGTACTGGCTTGTACTTATTGTATTTGGCCATGGTATCAAGTGCGCGGTCCATGGCATCGTTAATTGCGGTACCCCCTCCAAACCCATCCATACCTCTTTTGCGGTAGAGCATTTTTTGTATGGTAGCACTATCGTATGCTGTTCCTTCATATGAAATTCCGGAATCAAATTTCCATAAGCTAATTAGGTTGCGCTTGCTCGATTTTTTCAAACTTTCAGCTAGGGCGTCTTGTAATTCGGCGCAGCGCTCATCGCCCATCGAGCCACTATGGTCTAGAATAATGCCAATATGGTAAATACTGGTGTCGCGCACTTCTGTTAAAGTGTATTTTGTAACATAGCAGGTATCGTTATATTTATTAATGAACCTGAATGCATTGGTAGTATCGGCTGTATTGATTTTATGGTAGCTACCTTTTAAATTGGTAGGATAGCTCATTCTGAATTTTATTTCTTTTTTACTTTTTGAAAAAGCATAGGTATTTATCGTAAGCTTTTCTGGAACATAGGTTTCGCCAATTCTCTTTTTTATAATCGGTTTTTGCGTTATAAAAGTAGGCTCGTAGATAAAAGAATAATTAGCTGGCAAGCGATCAATACCATCAAAGGGTTCAAAGCCAGGTCTCGGATTGAATGTTTTTTTATAAATTGGTTTGGGAACAGCGGGTGTAATTTTTTTAGGTGGTGCCACTTCTGCAAAAAGCTCTCTCGATTCTCTGCATGCTGTTACAAAAAAGAGGACTAGTATAGTAATGCTGGTTTGTATGCGTATGCTAGAAAAATGAATACCCATATCTATTTTTTGATTGGTACTAGTGATTTAATTATTCTGGGCAGTCAATAATGGTCTTAATTTTTTTAAGACTCAAAGAATGTACGCTTAGCATAACATAGCCACCCCCGGAAGCATTACTCATGTTACTAGAATTGGTAAGCCACCTGAGTCTATGAACGCCAACAGTTAATGGACCTAGTTTAATAGCCCCACCAAGCATCAGCTGGCCTTGTGTGTTATATTGTAATGGTAAAAAAACACCAAGGTGCAATGTTTCGTAGCGTGGTGTAACCGTAATTAAATTTAAGTCACGAACACGGCGTTTGGTAAGTCCTGCACTTGCGTGCATATTAACAGTAAGGTCAGCGTTGATATAAAAGTCATTACCTAGCGGCTTATCTATATTTAAATTAAACCGGGTAGGTTTTGTAATGGTAATTGTTTCAGGCATTTGAGTGGTGGAAGCAAATACTGTTGCGAGTGAATCTCTTAGTTGAACACTATTTTCAAGCCCGGTCGTTTTGCTCGATAAAATAGGGTCGGTAATACTTGGACGAATACCATTAAATAGGCTACTTGTAACAGTATTTTTATACGACACTCCACCAATGTCCATGATAGAGACTCCAATTTTTAATGCATAGTTTAACGCATGGTTGGTTTGAAAGCTATGCGCTTCTGTGTTGTAGAGTAAGTACTCTGCACCCATGCTTAATCCGAGGCTTGTTTTTCCGTTTTTTATAAATTCGGAACCAGTATTGGATCTTCCTGCAACGGTTTCATCATAATTAGAACTATATCCAAAGGAAGCCCCGCCAGCAGTGAGGGTGTATAAAGTATCTATGCCGTTGGTGTTTTCTAGGTAACTTAATTTATTAATGGTTGCGTATGCAGCAGAAATACTTTTATTGATTTGCAAAGTAAGGCCAGCCGTTAACGTACTTTTTTGATTTCTAAATATTTCTTGGGAATAATTAAAGTTCCCTTCAAGCCAGCCGCTGTGTGTAACAAAGGCTTCTAAATAAGGCGTTTGCCTATTAAGCTTGAAAAAATCATGCATGCTTTCTATACCATTTATTGCAACAAGTGGTTCTGTTTTGATGTGGTTAAACGTTCTTGCTCTAATACCAACACTAAATGCTTGTTTGTTATTGGGTTTGTATAAAAGATTCAATAAATTAACATCCACATTGCCATGAAAGTATTTTGGAGACATGTTTTCATGAATCCCAATCGAATCATTTTGGATGTAAAATAAATTGCTATTTATATTGGCTTGCGCACTTAATATAGTAGCCTCCCATTTAAAGGATTGATTTACACTAGAAGCAGGGTTGTTAAAAATACTCGTGCTGCCAGCAAATGCAGATCCATACGTGGGTTTGTAGCTTTGGGCAAAAAGGCTGCTGCCCATACATACTAATCCCAAAGTAACCACAGCTACCAAAAACGAGCTTATATATGGATGTTGCTTTGGGGTTTCTTGCATGAATTTATTTTATTAGACCCGGATACACTTTTAATGCTGCTTCTAAACAGTCCATGGCTTTATTGATATCTTCTAAGTTTAACACATAAGCAAGTCTTACTTCTTGTTTACCAAGTCCTGGTGTGCCATAAAAACCTGTTGCGGGCGCTAACATGACTGTTTGGTTTTCAAAAGTAAAATCTTCGAGTAACCACTGACAAAATTTATCTGCGTCATCTATTGGTAATTTAGCCATCGCATAAAAAGCGCCTCCTGGATTGGGACAAAAAACACCTTCCATGGCATTTAATCTGGTAACAATCAGGTCTCTTCTTGATTTGTATTCGGCCTTGGTGTCATCAAAATAATTAGCAGGCAAATCAATGGCTGCTTCACCAGCAATTTGCGCAAAACTTGGTGGGCTTAAACGGGCCTGCGCAAATTTCATGGTAGCGTCAAGTAGGGCTTGATTTTTAGTAATAAAAGCACCAATTCTGCCGCCACATGCACTATATCTTTTACTAATAGTATCCATGATTACCACATGGTCGTCTACACCTATTAAATGAAGTGCACTTATTTGCGTGCCTTCGTAACAAAACTCTCTGTAGGCTTCGTCAGAAAACAAATAGAGGTTGTGTTTTAAAATAATATTTTTTAACTGCTCCATTTCCGAAGCGCTGTATAAATAACCCGTTGGATTGTTAGGGTTACAAATTACAATGGCTTTGGTGCGCGGTGTAATTTTTGCTTCGATGGCTTCGATAGGTGGAAGTGCAAAACCATTTTCGATGTATGAAGTGATAGGCACTACGGATACCCCTGCTTCAACCGCAAACCCATTGTAGTTGGCGTAAAAAGGTTCCGGTATGATAACCTCGTCGCCAGCATCTAGGCAGGCCATAAAGCCAAACAAAATGGCTTCACTACCACCTGTGGTAATAATGATTTGTTTTTCATTGACATCGATGCCAACACTTTTATAGTAGCCCACTAATTTTTTGCGGTAACTTTCGTTGCCCGCACTATGGCTGTACTCTAATACTTTAAAGTCGCTGTGTCTTACCGCATCGAGTACCATTTTTGGTGTTTCGATATCTGGCTGACCAATATTAAGGTGATATACTTTCGTTCCTCTTTTTTTTGCAGCTTCTGCAAAGGGAACTAGTTTTCTGATAGGGGAGGCAGGCATGTTTATGCCACGTTTGCTGATTTGTAACATGTTGCAAATATAAGTTTACAATTTGAGGCAGGGGCAAAAAAAACCGGCCTCCGAAGGAGGCCGGTAAGATCATTATCAGAATCTTAACAATTATTTGTTAGGGGCCACTACGTCGCCGCTGATCGTTAAGATGATTGGCTCGGCAACAC
>CANHHX010000012.1 GCA_947461125.1 Bacteroidota bacterium
AAGAAAGGTATTCACATTATTGACCTCAATAAAACAGTAGATCACTTACAAGAAGCTGCTGCCGCTGTTAAGCAAATTGCAAAGAGTGGTAAGAAGATCATGTTTGTTGCTACTAAAAAGCAGGCAAAAGAAATCGTGAGCGAATGCGCAAAGCGTGTGAACATGCCTTATGCTACTGAGCGTTGGTTAGGTGGTATGCTTACTAACTTCAATACTGTTCGTAAGAGCGTTAAAAAGATGCAAAGCATTGAAAAAATGTTAGCGGACGGAAGCGCAGAAAGCTTAACTAAAAAAGAGCGTCTTACTTTAAGTCGTGATAAAGAAAAAATGGAAAAGGTTTTAGGTGGTATCGCGCAATTAGGCCGTTTACCAGCTGCACTTTTCTTAGTAGATATTGGTGTAGAACATATTGCACTTGCAGAAGCTAAGCGTTTAGGCATTACTACTTTTGGTATGGTTGATACCAACTGTGATCCTAACAAAGTTGATTTTGCAGTACCTGCAAATGATGATGCAACTAAATCTATTGCTATCATTACCAACTACATCGTTGCTGCAATCGCAGAAGGTTTAGCAGAGCGTCAAGCATCAAAAGATGATGATGAGTCTGAAGAATCAAACAACGAAAACGAAGCAAAAGCACGTCGACTAGAAGCAGAAGCGCAAGCAGAAGCTGGTCGCGGCGGTCGCAGAGCACCTGCTAGCGCAGATGGTGCTGCTCCTAAGCGTCGTACCACAACAGGCACACGTCGTCCTGCTGCTGGAAAATAAATTACCATTCAATTGGGCCATCACTTCATACCTGTTGGTAATGATTTGTGGCCCAATTTTCATAAAGCCTAAAAAATAATTATTATGAGTACTGTAAACATTACAGCCCAAGATATTAATAAACTTCGTCAGGCTACTGGCGCAGGTATGATGGATTGCCGTAAAGCATTAACAGAATCTGCTGGTGATTTTGAAGCGGCTATCGATTGGTTACGTAAGCAAGGTCAAAAAGTGGCTGCAAAACGTAGCGACCGTGAAGCAAAAGAAGGTGTGATTATTGCACAAACTTCTGCAGATAACAAAACTGGTTTTGTTGTTTGTATTTCTTGTGAAACAGATTTCGTTTCTAAAAATGCAGAGTTCGTTGCATTTGCACAAAGCATTGCTGATGCTGCTGTTGCAAACAATGTAAAATCTGCAGAAGAATTAAACGAAGTATTGATAGGTGGCGCAAAAGTGTCTGATATGATCAACGATAAATTAGCTTCTATCGGTGAAAAAATTGGTGTTGCTAAATTTGAAAGAGTAGAAGCTGCTTATGTAGCATCTTATATCCATGGCGCAAACCGTATGGGTGTATTAGTAGGTTTAAATAAAGAAGCAGCTGAGGCTGGTAGAGACGTTGCGATGCAAATTGCAGCCATGAACCCACTTGCTGTTGACGCGAATTCTATCCCTGCGGATACCATCGTTAGAGAGCGTGCAATCATCATCGATACCATGAAGGAAGATCCTAAAATGGCTGGCAAACCAGACGAAATGGTTGCTAAAATTGCAGAAGGTAAGCTTAACGCTTTCTTCAAAGAAAATACCCTTTTAGCACAAGCTTTTGTGAAAGATGGTGGCATCACCGTTGAGGCTTACTTGAAATCTGCTGGCGACGTTGTTGTTACAGAGTTTAAGCGTGTTGCATTAGGATAAATTGTAGTTTCAAACTGCTTATACAAAGAGGCCCTCACGGGCCTCTTTTTTTTTGGCTCGGTTTTCTTTGGCACTTGACTAAAAATTGAGGTTATTTGCATATATAAATGACCCATTATGCTTCCTAAGTACAAAAGAATTCTACTTAAATTATCTGGTGAGGCCTTATTAGGTGAACAAAGAAATGGCGATCCGTTCAATCCTAAAATTATTGAACAGTATGCACAGGATATTAAAAAAGTAGTTGATTTAGGCGTTCAAGTTGCCATTGTTATTGGCGGTGGTAATATTTACAGAGGCATGAATGAAGCCGATAGTGGTATTGAACGTGCACACGGAGATTATATGGGTATGCTAGCAACGGTTATTAACGCAATGGCCATGCAAGCGATGTTAGAAAAAATTGGTGTGTATACCCGTTTACAAAGTGCGATTAACATGGAGCAGGTGGCAGAACCGTATATCCGCCGTAAAGCACTTAGGCATTTAGAAAAAGGACGTGTGGTAATATTTGGTGCAGGTACAGGTAACCCTTATTTCACAACAGATACCGCAGGATCTTTGCGTGCAATTGAAATGAAAGCCGATGTAATTTTAAAAGGCACACGCGTAGATGGTGTGTACAGTGCTGATCCGGAAAAAGATCCAACCGCTACTAAATTTGAAACCATTGGTTTTCAGGAATGCATTGCTAAAAACTTAAAAGTAATGGATATGACAGCCTTTACGCTGTGTATGGAAAATAAATTACCTATTATTGTTTTTGACATGAACGAGCCAGGTAATTTATTAAAAGTAGTAGAAGGCATGCAGGTAGGAACACTTGTTGGTTAATCAAATAAAAATTTTATTCATGAAAAAATGGCTCCTTGTTTTATTTATTGTTGCTGCTGTTTCACAAGTAAGTGCGCAACAAAAATTAACCCTAGCTGACGCCATTGCCGCCTCTCTAAAAAACAGCTACGACGTTGAACTGGTTCGAAACCAACTAGCCATTAGTAATATCAACAATAACCCAGGTGTTGCAGGAGCCTTGCCAACAGTGAATCTTACGGCTTCCGATAACGAACAAATTATTTCAATCAATCAAAAGTTTCCGGACGCAAACCGTAACACACAGCGTAACAATGTTGGATCTAATATTTTACAAATGGGTGTTACAGGAACCATGCTACTCTATAATGGTAACCGTATTGTTACCACACAAAAAAGATTGGCGCAATTAGAGTTACTCAATAAAAACGTACTCAATGCCCAACTTCAAAATACAATGGCACTTGTTAGTGTTCGTTATTACGAAGTGGTGCGTCAACAAGAACTGCTAAAAACAATTCAAAAATCAATTGACGTTTTTCAAAAAAGATTGGATTTGTTAGAAGCGCGCAAAGAAGCAGGCCTTGCGAACAACGCTGATCTTTATCAGGCCAAGCTTGATTTAAACGGGCAAAAACAAGCACTCCAAACACAGTATTTAGTTATCAAGCAAAGCAAAGCAGACTTATTGCAATCCATGATTCAGTCGCCTGATTCTGTAATTGTGATTGATGATAAAATTGTGATTGATAAAAATTTATCCTTAGAAAATATCAAAGCCACACTGCCTTCTAATCCAGATTATTTAGCAGCAGCTACACAAATTACCATCAACCAACTTATCGAAAAAGAAACGGCTGCCCTTCGTATGCCATCGTTAAGAGCAACCACTGGTTTCAATTTAAATAGTAATAAAAGTGCAGCCGGATTTATCTTACTCAACCAAAGTTATGGTCCATTTTTTGGGGTGAACCTAAGTGTGCCGCTTTACAACGGTTCGGTGTTTAAACGCCAGGGTCAAGTAGCGGCTATTAATACGCGTAGTGCTAAACTTCAACAAGAAAATCTAGCACTTAACTTAGAAACAAACGCCGTTAAAACATTTAACGCCTATACCAATGCGCTTGCACAACTGCAAACCGAAATAGATAACTATGCCCTTTCTGGTCAGTTACTAGATTTGGTCATGCAAAGATTTGAACTTGCGGAGGCAACTATTATTGACGTACGTCAGGCCCAACAAAGTTTTGAAAATGCGGGCTTCCGTTTAGTGAATCTACAATACACCGCTAAAATTGCAGAGATCGAATTAAATAGGATTGGCAGCAAATTGGCTTTATAAATTTTTTATCCCTTCCACATGCAGGTTACTTCTAAATTACCGAGTACGGGCATCGGCATTTTTACGGTGATGAGTGAACTTGCTACAAAGCATGGTGCTGTTAATTTAGGTCAAGGATTTCCCGATTTTGACATGCCACAAGACCTTGTAGAACTCGTGTCTGCTGCCATGCGAAATGGACATAACCAGTACACGCATTTAAACGGCTATTTACCCCTCAGAGAGGCCATTGCGGGCAAAGTACACGCACTGTATGGCACTCAGGTATCTGCGGAAACTGATATTATTGTAACCCCAGGGGGCACGTATGCCATTTATACCGCCCTTACCACCATTTTACAAAAAGGGGATGAAGTGATTGTGTTTGAGCCTTGCTACGATAGTTATATTCCAAATATTGAAATCAATGGCGCCGTTGCGGTTACCATTCCACTTCAATTTCCAAGCTATTCTATTCCTTGGGATATGGTTCGAGAAAAAATAACGGGTCGTACAAAGTGTATCCTAATTAATTCGCCACACAATCCAACCGGAACAGTACTATCAAAAAATGATATTGAACAGTTGCGTCAAATTGTTGCGGATACACAAATTATCATTTTAAGCGATGAAGTATACGAGCATTTAATTTATGATGGTGTGGAGCACCAAAGTATACTGCGTTACCCCGATTTATTAGCGCGCAGTTTTGTATGTTTTTCTTTTGGTAAAACCTATCATGCTACCGGGTGGAAATTAGGGTATTGTATTGGTGATACGGGTTTAATGGAAGCGTACCGAAAAGTGCATCAGTTTAATGCCTTTTGTGCAGACACACCCAAGCAAGTAGCGCTTGCTACTTACATGGAAAACAAAGATGCATATTTACAACTGGGTGCTCAAATGCAAGTGAAGCGCGATTATTTTCGAAATCTTATGAAAGCCACGCCACTAAGGTGTTTACCGTCAAGTGGTAGTTATTTTGAGTGTTATAGTTACGCGTCTATTTCAGATGCAGCAGATACTGATTTTGCCATGAAGCTCATTCAGGAATATGGTGTTGCTACGATACCCGTATCGGCGTTTTATAAAAATAAAACCGATAACAAAGTAATCCGTTTTTGTTTTGCAAAAAAAGAAGAAACCTTGCAGCGCGCACTAGAAAAATTAGCATCGCTCAAATAAAACGACGCCGAAATTATCCAATTGCGTTATTGATATCTGCCATTAAATCCTCAATATCTTCTACCCCTACACTGAGTCTAATTAAACTATCAGAGAGTCCGTTTTTAATGCGTTCTTCTCTTGGTATAGAAGCGTGCGTCATAGAAGCCGGATGATTGATCAGTGATTCTACACCACCTAAACTTTCGGCGAGTGCAAAAACCTTGGTGCTAGAGAGTACTCTAATCGCATTTTCCACGCTGTCATCTTTTAAAGTAAAACTCATCATACCGCCAAAGCCACGCATTTGTTTTTTAGCTATGCTATAACCCGGATGGTCCTCAAACCCGCACCAGTAAACGCGATCAACCTTTGGATGCTGCTTTAAAAAAGCTGCCATCGCAGCGCCGTTTTCGCAGTGACGCTGCATACGCAGGTGTAAGGTTTTAATACCCCTTAACACTAAAAAACAATCCATAGGGCCAGGTACGGCACCTCTGCTTTTTTGGATAAAATATAATTTTTCACGAAGTGCTGCATCATTCATAACAAGGCAACCTTGTATCACATCGCTGTGTCCGCCTAAATATTTGGTAGCAGAGTGCATTACAATATCGGCACCTAGGTCTAATGGATTTTGTAAATAAGGAGACGCAAAAGTATTATCTACACAAAGTAAAATATTGTTCTTTTTTGCAATTGCAGATACAGCAGCAATATCCGTAATATTCATGAGTGGATTGGTTGGTGTTTCAATCCACAATAATTTTGTTTTACTGGAAACTGCTTTTTCTATTTGTGTGGTATCAGTTGTATCTACATAGGTAAATACAATATTATACTTAGCAAATATTTTAGTAAACAACCGGTACGTACCACCATACATATCATTTGCAGCAATCACTTCATCACCCGGTTCTAGTAGTGTAATCACTGCGTCGGTAGCTGCAACGCCACTACTAAATGCGAGTCCAAAATTTCCATTTTCAATGTCTGCAAAAGCGCTCTCAAGGGCTGCTCTGGTTGGGTTCTGGCTTCTTGCATACTCATATCCTTTGTTCACGCCTGGCGCTTCTTGCACATAGGTAGAAGTTTGATAAATAGGTGTCATGATAGCGCCCGTTGACGGGTCAGGCTCGGTACCAGCGTGTATATATTTAGTAGCTAATTTCATAAGGGTAAATTTAAAATTCTATTTCTTTTTATTTGTAACAGGTTCTTTCGAAAATGAAATGGGTAACATCACTTTTGCTTGATCCCACATGATTATAAGTCCCGCACCTAAACTAGTTTCTTCAAAAAATAAAGTGAATGCATCGGTACTTTCCAAGGTTTTTATTACGGGCACTTGTACGCGTAACAAATCTTTTTTAGCGTTATAACTAAAATTACCCCAACTAAAATTATCGGTATTTAAAATGAGGGTCCAACTATTTTCGTTGGGGATACCATAAAGGGTATAACGTCCTTTGGGCACTAATTTTCCGGCAATTTTTACGGGTACAAAAAATTCAATTTCAGTGGCTTCGTTGGCACCGAGTCTCCAAATGGCATTGTACTGTACAATGTCTCCAAATAACGTACGGCCATTTTTTTGGGGCCTACCATAAATGACTCTTGCAAAAGGCTCGCCGCTGGCTTTTCCACTGAGCTTGAGCATGGGAAAGTTAGCAGGCCAATAACTCATGTCCATGGGGGACTTGTCTAAATCGGAGGGTTTTTGTTGCGCGCTCACCAAACTGCTCGCCATAAGGGCAAGGGCTAAAAAAAGAGGTCTCATGGCCCAAATTTCAACAAAGAAAACCGGTTAAAAAAATTACTTTTGCCCTCACAAATTAAAGACCATGACAAAAGGCCCTGTTTCCCAGTTTATTGAGCACCATTACCGCCATTTTAATGCGGCGGCATTAGTGGATGCTGCAAAAGGTTACGAAACCCATTTATTAGAAGGTGGAAAAATGCTCGTGAGTTTAGCGGGTGCCATGAGTACTGCCGAATTAGGTATTAGCCTTGCCGAAATGATTCGCCAAGATAAAATTGCCATCATTAGTTGTACGGGTGCCAACCTAGAAGAAGACGTGATGAACTTAGTAGCGCATAGCCATTACAAGCGGGTACCTAATTATAGAGACCTAACCCCTCAAGACGAATGGGATTTATTAGAAAACCATTATAACCGTGTAACCGATACTTGTATTCCAGAAGAAGAAGCATTTAGACGTTTACAAAAACACATCGTTAAATTTTGGAAAGATGCAGAAGCAAAAGGGGAGCGATATTTTCCACACGAATTTTTATACCAAGTAATCCTGAGCGGAGAGTTAGAGCAGTATTATGAAATTGATCCAAAAAATAGTTGGATGGTAGCAGCTGCTCAAAAAAATATTCCAATTGTCGTTCCAGGCTGGGAAGACAGTACGACCGGAAATATTTTTGCATCTTATGTTATCAAAAATGAATTGAAAGCAAGTACCGTAAAAAATGGTATCGAATATATGATTATGCTTACCGAGTGGTACCGTGCTAATAGCGCAGGAAAGGGCGTAGGCTTTTTCCAAATTGGTGGTGGTATTGCGGGTGATTTTCCAATTTGCGTAGTTCCTATGATGTACCAAGATTTAGAATGGCATGACGTTCCGTTTTGGAGTTATTTCTGTCAAATTAGTGACTCTACAACCTCTTATGGATCCTATTCTGGCGCGGTTCCTAACGAAAAAATTACCTGGGGTAAATTAGATATCCATACGCCTAAATTTATTGTAGAAAGTGATGCAACAATTGTAGCGCCACTTATTTTCGCTTACATTTTAGGGCATTAGTAGTTGCAAAATATATTTTGTATTCAATCCCGAAGAAATGTGCTTCGGGATTTTTTTTTGCATTAATGGTCTAAAATAAAAATGCCCCGGTTTCCCGAGGCATTAAATTTTTTGTTTAAATTTTTATCGCGCAGGCATTGTTAAAGGAATATCTCTTTTTAACATCGCATCTCTGTTTGCAATTTCGCAAGCAGTATAGTATACCATTAGGGTTCTTTTTTGCATCAATTCGAAATTGATTTTATCAACAGTATCTGTTGGTTTGTGGTAGTCTGCTTGAAGCATACCATCATAGAAGAATAAAATAGGCACCCCAACTTTTGCAAAATTATAATGATCGCTACGGTAATAAATTCTATTTTTATCGTTAGGATCATCAAACTTGTAATCAAGTACTAGATTAGCCGATTTTTTATTAGCTGTTTCATTGATGGTTTGTAATTCAGAACTTAATTTATCATGACCAATTACATAAATATAATTTAAGGTATCGGCAGTCATGCGTTCTGTATCTACACGACCAATCATATCGGTATTTAAATCTGCGGTTGTTTTATCCATAGGAAAAATTGGATGATCGGAGTAATATTCAGAACCCCAAAGTCCTTTTTCCTCTCCACTTACAGCCATAAATACCACTGTTCTGCGTGGATATTTTCCTTTTTTAGCAGCAGCGGCAAAAGCTTCTGCCATTTGCATAACACCTACTGTACCTGAACCATCATCATCGGCACCATAGTAAATCACATCACCTCTTTTACCTAGGTGGTCGTAGTGACCAGTTAAAAACAAGTACTCGTCTTTTTTATCGGTACCTGGAATGATACCAATTACGTTGCTGCTCTCTAAATTTTCGGTTGTTTTAGTGGCAACAATTTGTAAGCCCGCATTGTAACCTCCTTTGGTGGCAGCAGCAATATCATTTAAACTTAATGTGGTTGTGTTTCCTAGTAATGAACTTGCAACAGCTGCAGAAATGTTCACCATTAAAAATCCAGGGGTATTATTTTTTTTGAGGTACATGCCACCTTTTACTTGTGTAGCCATTTTTTTAGGAAAATCGGCAGAAACAAAAAGAAGACCAATTGCACCTTTTGAACTTGCTGCACGCATTTTTGCAGCAGGAGATGCTGGGTTTGCATTCATTGCACGGCTTCCACCAACACCCATGGTAGGCATACCCGCACTTGAACCTTCAACAACTACAACAACCTTTCCTTTTACATCTAGATTTGCATAGTCGTTAATGCCTTTTTCTGCATCCACAATACCATATCCTGCAAATACAATGCTGCTGTAATTAAAATTACCGCTGGCAATGGTTTGCATAGAAAAATTAAAGTCTTTATCCCAGTCCATATTCTTTCCATTCACTACTAATTTTTTTTCAGTGAGTGCATCTTGGTATACTGGGTACAATTGTTGGTAGCTATCGCCATTACCTGGCTGTAAGCCCATTCTTTTAAATTCACTTTCGATATAGGCAGCTGCACGCTTTTGTCCGGGTGTTGCTGTTTCACGACCTTCCATTTCGGCACCAGCCAAAATAGTAAGTTTTTCTTTTAGACCATTAACGGTAATTACTTTTCCAAATTTTGTGAGGTCATCCGCTTTTTGCGCAAACGCTAGCGTACTCATCAAAGGAAAAAAGATCCAAATCAATTTTTTCATAAGAGGATTTTATTTATTGAATTAAGAACATGAAATTTTTCCAACACGGCCCGCATGTCTACCGCCTTCAAAAGCAGTTTCCATAAATACTTCAATCATTTGCTCGGCAAGTGCGAGAGCAACAAACCGTGCAGGGATACAAATAATATTGGCGTCATTGTGTTGTCTTGTAAGTGCTGCTACATCTGTTTGCCAACATAGTGCAGCTCTAATGGATTGGTGCTTATTGGCGGTCATGGCAACACCATTAGCGCTTCCACATATTAAGATTCCAAAAGTACTTTCACCGCTCGCTACGCTCGCTGCCGTTGGATGCGCATAGTCGGGATAGTCCACAGAATCTAGCGAAGGGGTACCAAAATCTTTAACCTGATAACCTTTGTGCATCAACCATTTTTTAATCGCTTCTTTGTATTCAAAACCGGCATGGTCTGATCCAATAGCAATAGGTTTAGACGCGTCGAAAACAAAACTCATAATCTAAAATATTTATCTAGCATGAAAGATAGTCCATTAACTCCACTCTTCTTCCTCTTCTTTAATTCTTTGCTTGTTTACCCTTGCAGACACTAAAATACTTAGTTCATACAGGGTAAATAAAGGAATGAAAACAATAAGCTGACTCATCCAATCAGGGCTTGGTGTAATAACAGCAGCGGCTAGTAAGATAACCACCACCGCATATTTTCTTATTTTTCTTAAATAGATGGGCGTGATTAAACCAATTTTAGTGAGTATGTAAGCGAGTACAGGAAGCTCAAAAGCAATCCCACACCCAAGTATGAGATTGGTTAAGTTATCTAAATAATCGGTGAGCGTTGGTCTTGTTTCAAGTACGCCCTTGGTACCCAGTGTAAAACTTCCTAGGAAATTAAAGGTGAATGGCCCGAGTAAAAAATAACCAAAAGCAGCACCCGTAAAAAAGAAAAATGAAACCCAAAAAATAATGAAACGCGTGTTGGATAATTCTTTGTCTTTTAATGCAGGTTTAATAAAGCGCCAGAATTCCCAAAATATATAAGGGAACGAAATAAGTATCCCACCAATTAGCGCTAGTGATATACTACTTAAAAACTGACCACCAAAAGTGGTTGTTTGCATGTTAATGTTTACCGGAGGCATGCAAAGCGCTTCACCCATACCCGCCCAATGACTAAAATCACAAAGTAAACGGTAGCTAATAAAGTCGGGATTGATAGGCCCCGTTATGATATTATCAAAAACCCAGTCTCGATAGATGAATATGATGGCTGCCATTACCAAAATAGCAATCACAGACCTAATAATATGCTGACGTAGTTCTTCGAGGTGGTCTATAAAGGTCATTTCAGCCTTCTCTTCACTTCTATTTCTATTAAATAATGCCATTTTGGGGACCTTTTGGGGGGCTAAAGTTAGGGGTTTTAGCGCAAGATTTTAAGTTTTACCATCTCAATTCTTGTGTCACTTACCGTTAAAACATTAATTTGGTAATGGTCCACAATAATGGTTGCTTTTTGCTTTGGAATGGCTTCATGTTTATTGATGATATAACCACTAAGCGTTTCGGATTCATTTTCTGGAAAATCCAATTCGTATTTTTCTTTGAGGTAGTCTAGTTCGAGTCGACCACTAAAAATAAATTCGTCGGCGGCAAGTTGTTTTTCTACAAATTCTTCCACGTCGTATTCATCTCTAATTTCTCCAAAAATTTCTTCTAGCACATCTTCCATGGTAACAATACCAGCGGTGCCTCCAAATTCATCTACCACCCAAGCAATACTTTTTCGCTCCTTGGTAAATTTATTGATAAGGTCTGTGGCAGACATACTTTCAGGAACTGCGATAATGGGGTGTAAAATTTCTTGAATGGTTGCAGGCCTTTTAAAAAGGTCAATTTGATGCACATAGCCTAAAATAGAATCTACACTATCATCATAAATCACAAGCTTACTCAGCTGTGTTTTTATAAATTGTTTTTTTAAGTCTTCAATACTCGTATGGATATCAGCGCCTTCTATTTCTGTTCTAGGAACGAGGCACTGCCTGATTTTCACGAGTGGAAGACTTAGTGCATTTTCAAAAAGTTCGGTATTTAATTCTTGATTTTCTTCGTCCTGATCTTTTGTTTGCTGAAAAAAATGTTCGAGGTCTACTTTGCTAAATGCTTCATTTTTATTGTTTACTCGTACATTAAAAATGTACGTTAATATCCACTGCGCAATCGAAACAAAAACGCTTGCAAGGGGTTGTAATAAAGAATGAAAAAACTGTGCAACGGGTGCAAAAAAAGCAATTAATTTATCGTTGCGTGCTTTAAAAATAGCCTTCGGAATAAATTCTCCAAATACGAGTACCACAAAAGTAGAAATGATGGTGTCGATAATAAGTTTGAGGTATTCGTTTTCTACTTCGAGTGGATTCCATGCAATTCCTTTTAAAAATGCAGTGAACAGCAGTCCATACACCACCAGCACAATATTAAGTCCAATCAAACAAGTACCTATAAATTTTGCGGGACTCTCCATAAAATTAGAGAGGATGATACCACTTCTTAGACCTTGCTTTTTTTTGAGCTCGATACTAAGCCTGTTGGCACTAATAAAAGCGATTTCGTAACCGGCAAAAAAGCCAATTAAAATAAGGGATACTACAATCCAAATAATCGTATAAAGTTGCTCTGCCATAGTCTTATAGACAAACGTAAATATACACAGAATATTATGCTAAATCCAGAAATGGCTTATTGCCTAAAATGCTGTCAATACGCGCCATTACCCCCGTTGTGAGTAGCTTTTGAGCATCTAATGCTTTTAAGTTTTCCGTTAATTGAGATGCTTTGGTAGCCCCTAAAATGGTAGTGGTAACAGTTGGGTTGACAAGGGTCCAAGCAATAGCTAGTGCGGCCATGCTTATGCCTAATTCAGAAGCAAGCAGCGTTAGGCTTTTTACCTTTTCAATTTTATTTTCTTGCACCCAGCGTTCTTTGAGCCAGTCAAAACCTTCGAGTGACAATCTACTATCAGATGGGATACCCTCATTGTATTTGCCGGTTAAAAATCCTGCTCCTAGTGGGCTCCAAATAGTAGTGCCTAAACCTTTGTTTTTAAACACAGGTAAATAATCTTGCTCCATTTTAAAACGCTCAAACATATTATATTGAGGTTGTTCAACGGTAGGTCCAATTAAATGAAGTTGATCTGCTACACGGTGTGCTTCCATGATTTCAGCAGCACTCCACTGCGAAGTGCCCCAGTATAAAATTTTTCCTTGTGTGATTAAATTATGCATAGTCCAAACCACTTCTTCGATGGGTACATTTGGATCGGGTCTATGACAAAAATAAAGGTCTACATAATCTGTTTGTAAACGCTCCAAAGCCTCGTGGCAGGCTTCTGTGATGTGTTTGCGACTCAGTCCAGTTTGATTGGGTTTATTGTTTGCTCTCCATCCAAAAAATACTTTCGAAGAAAGGACGTAGGAAGTACGGTCCCATTTTTTTTGTTGTAGAACGCGGCCCATCATTTTTTCACTTTCACCAAAAGCGTATCCTTCTGCGTTATCAAAAAAATTGATGCCAGCATCATAGGCCATACCCATTAAAGTGTCTGCGGTATTGTCTTCAATTTGTTTGTGAAACGTAACCCAGCTTCCTAAACTTAAAGCACTTAGTTGTAAGCCCGTGCGGCCCATTCTTCTATATTCCATAACCTTAATTTTTATTCAGGTAATTATTTTGATAAAACGCTATCTGGTAATACGGCATAGCTACCAGGGAGCACCGTAAAGAAAACAATATTTGTAAGATTTTGGTTGGAAGTAAATCCATTGGCATACTTACCTTTTTGTTTGTACGGATAGGTTTGTATCAGGGTCACTTCTTTGTCTGTAAAAAACTGTTCGGTCCCCTGGTCCCAATAGAGTTCTTTGCAAAAAAGGGTGTCTCCCTTTAAATTAAAAACCACCACACTGTCTCTCAGGTATACTTTTCGGTCATTTTCGAGGTATCTGCCGTATTTGGCGTCTAGTTTACTCTCTAATTTGAGGCTGTCGTCAAAAAAATCAACGTGTAATGATTTTGGGAATTCTGCTTTTCTGGCACTATCGCCTTGGTAACGTAGCAGTAAAGGTGCCGTTAACTTGGCGCTTATTTTTCCTTCATTACTGAGGTAACTTTCTATTTGAATGCCTTCTTCGATGCTGGTTGTTTTGGCACCTAATTCTTTTACAGCATTCACATCATTTTCGCAAGCAAGCATAAAAAAGCAGCCAATAAACATGGCTGCTATAGGAATTATTTTATGGGTGTTACAATTAATCATATCTACGTTTCTGGAACCAAAGATCGCTCAAACTAAAGCCCATCGTAAACTGAGCAAAGCTTTCTGTAAAATTGTTTACGTTCGATCCTCTTTTACCAAATTGTACGGTTGTATTTAGAACGGTAAATTGCCTGTCGTAAGAATTCCATTTTTTAATAGGAAGACCCATGCCCATCGAAAATCCAAATTGTTTTAAACCATTGCCATCCGGATTCACATAGTCTTCACCTACAAAAAATCCTGCACGGTAATTTACATTACTCCAATAATTTCTTCCAGCAACAGGGTCAGGACAAATTTGTGCACCTACTCTAAACTGCCAACTGTCTGAGAGTCTATCAGGTTGATTGTAGTATCTGTATTTTGTCCACTGCGTACTTGTGTATTCGACACCAAGCGACCAAAGTTCAAATAAACCTCTATTATTAGTTGCTGTTTTGTGTAACGTAATACCAGCTGTGTAAGTAGCCGGAATATCTATGGTGCCTGGCAAATCAACAACTTTATAAATACTATCGATTGTTATGTCACCCGTTTGTGATTGTGTGAAAGTCTCTCTGGTAGTGGTTTGTGTGGCATTTAATTGCTGACTTAATGTGGCAGTTGCACCTAATCGAATCCAGTATTTGTTGATTACTTTATTTGTACTGTTTAAAGATTCGGCAATGGAAAAATCATATTGAAATCCCGTATGTAAAAAAGCGCCGCCAAAATTACTAATGGTAGCAGAGTTAGATTGATAATAAAAAACAGTATCGTTTAAAAAAGTTTTTTTAGTAGAAATTTCTCTTCGGCCAAAATTGTAGCCAGTATTAAAACCAATACTTAATCCTTTCCACTTTTTACCAAGACCTACAAAAAGCTGATTGAGTCCACCACTACCTTCATACACAGTGCCTAAGCTATCGTTGGCAATTCTTGTCCGTTCTACCACCGAATAATTTATTTTAGTTGCAGGCCTTAATCCAAATGCAAAGCCTAAGTTTTTTTTGCTTTTGATGGGCGCACCAAAGGCAACATAAGTTGGATAAAAATTATTGGAAGTAAATCTATCAACAGGGTTGGCGCTTCTTAAAGTTCTTGAATCTATGGTTAAACCTAAATCATAAGACACCATAAAAAAGTTTCCGTAGGTAGCTGGATTTCCAAAATTAATAGCTTGTCCAACATTGTTCACTTGACCATCTGAATAAGCAGCGGTAATGCCCCCCATCGATCTACTAATAGAGTGACTGCCTGGTGAAACATCGCCAAGGCCAAACCTTGTAAAAGGAGAATTTTCTTGTGCCTTCGCATTCAAAAAGAAACATCCGGAAACTAAAACTAGTAGGAAAAACCTACTTATTGTTAAACTCACTGATCGCATAAAGGCCTTTAAAAATTAGATTAGGGTCGGCAAATATCCTGTTTTTTAAGTGTGGTACAAAAAAAGGCATATCACCCCCGGTTAATAGCACGTTAAAGTTGCTGTATTTTTGGGCATAAGCCTCAATGATTCCATCAATTTCTTTGGCCATTCCAAAAATAACCCCCGAAAGCAGGTTGGTTTTGGTGTCGTAGCCTACCAGCGGGAACTGGTTTTGCGCCTCAATAAGGGGTAAAAGCGCCGTTTGCTCGTGCATGGCCCGAAAGCGCATGTTCATGCCTGGCGATATACTTCCCCCTAAAAATTCATGGTATTTATTGATGAAATTGTACGTAATGCAGGTTCCTAGGCCAATAACTAGGTTGTGTTGGCCTTCAAATAGGTCTACGGCCGCCGAACAAAGGGCTAGGCGGTCCGCTCCAATGGTTTCCGGCTTTCCAACCGGCGTGGTAATGGGCAGTTTGCTGGCATGACCGAGCATATGAAATTTGGCAACAGCCCCTAACTGTGCCTCTAAACCCTCACGGTGCTTGATCACAGAGGATAAAATAATTTTAGTAGGATGGTGGTTTTGGAGCAGTTCGGCAATCACCAATTCGGAGTCATTTTCCAAATGAATGGTTTGTTGCAGGTCTCGACCTTCAAAAACGGCACATTTAAGCCGGCTATTTCCAAAATCAAAGCAGAGGGTTCTTTCCATAAATCAAGTATCTGTGGATACGAGGCTCAAAAATAATGCTTTTGTGCAGCTTACCCTACTAATTACTTGGATAGCCTGCAATTTCACGGTTACTTTGTAGTCATGAAAATTAGTGGCTTTACCATTATTAAAAATGCGGTGATCAATGACTATCCGATTGTGGAAGCCATTACCTCCATTATACCGGTGGTAGACGAGATGGTTGTATTAGTGGGAAAATCTGATGACGATACCCTTGGTTTAATTCGTTCCATTGGTGATCCTAAAATAAAAATTCATGAATCGGTTTGGGATCCTAATTTACGAAAAGGTGGCGCTGTGTTAGCAGTAGAAACCAATAAAGCGTTTGCACTCATAGATCCAAATAGTACTTGGGCTTTTTATATTCAGGGGGATGAAGTGGTGCATGAAAAATACCACGAGGCTATAAAAGCGGCATGCGAACAATATAAGAATGATACCCATGTTGAAGGATTACTTTTTGATTATGTACATTTTTATGGTAGTTATGATTATGTGGGTGATAGTAGAAAATGGTACAACAAAGAAGTGCGCATCATTCGAAACAAAAAAGAAATTACCGCTTACAAAGACGCACAAGGATTTAGAAAAGGCACAACTAAAATTGATGTAAAGCCCATAGCAGCAAGTGTTTACCATTACGGCTGGGTAAAAAGTCCTGCCCAAATGGCAAAAAAAGTACAAAACTTTAGTGCACTTTGGCATTCAGATGAAGAGCTCAATGAAATATTGAAAGACAATCAGTACTGGGATTTTACAGCCTACGATTCGCTCGAAAAATTTACGGGTACGCATCCTTCGGCTATGCAATCACGTATAGCTGCACAAAATTGGAAAATTGACATTGATACCACCCGAAAAAATTTTTCTTTCAAAGACCGCCTTCTGTATTATTTCGAAAAATTTACAGGCATTCGACTTTTCGATTTTAATAATTTTAAAATCATTCAATAGTTGCAAATGAATAACGCACAGGAAATAGCAGCAGGCATTGTAGCCGGAGATTTTAAATCTTTGGCCAGGGGTATTTCTTGGGTCGAAAACGAAGTGGAAGGGTATCAGCAGTTATTGCATATTACACCTTCACACAAATGTTCGGTTACGGGTATTACAGGCCCTCCGGGTGCCGGGAAAAGTACGCTGGTAGACGCTTTAATTGCGAACTGGGTAGCCGCCGGAAAAAAAGTAGGGGTGCTTTGTGTAGATCCTTCCTCTCCCTTTAATTTAGGTGCCTTACTTGGCGACCGCATTAGAATGAGCGAGTGGTACAATCATCCGAATGTATATATCAGATCACTTGCCAGTAGAGGTGCGCTGGGTGGACTGCATACACATATTTTAGAAATTACACAGCTTATGTCAGTGGCAGGTTTCGATGAAATTATTGTGGAAACGGTGGGTGTAGGACAAAGTGAAATTGAGATTGCAGGTCTTGCCGATACCACTGTTGTGGTGGTGGTACCCGAAGCAGGCGATGAAGTGCAAACCATGAAATCTGGCATCATGGAAATCGCACATATTTTTGTAGTAAATAAAAGCGACCGTCCAGAAGCAGATCAATTTGTGCATCATTTAAAACAAATGATGGCACCAAGTTTTTCAAATACAGCGTATCAAATTCCAATTATCAAAACCATCGCCGCTCAAAAAACGGGCATCGATGAACTCGCTGCAGCTATTGCTACACATCAGCAGCAGCTTCACGATCCTACTAGAAAAAATTGGCTGCTCACACAAAAAGCGCTTCGCTTGATTCAGCAAAAAAGAATGCAAGACGTAGACGCTGCTAAATTATTAGCGGCCATATCTGCACAGTCGCAGGATCCTCAATTTAATATTTTTGAATTTGCACAAGCATATTAATAATGGGTACTTTGGAAAATAATACACCCACAGTAGCCGTTGTTGTTGCCACTTATAATGGCGCCACTTATTTGCGCGCACAATTAGAAAGTATTGTACAGCAAACCTATAAGCCAAGTCAAATTATTATTGTAGACGACGCTTCTGTAGATGGTACCATTACTATCGCTCATGCATTTGCAGCAGCGCATTCGGGGGTGATGGTGGTTCAAAATGAAACGAGACTTGGGTACATTAAAAATTTTGAAAAAGGAATGCTCCTTGCAAACGCTTCTTATGTTGCGCTGAGTGATCAAGATGATATTTGGGTGCCCAATAAATTAGAGGTGCTCATACATGCCATTGGAGATCAAATGCTAGCCTACTCCGATTCTGAATTAATTGATGCAGATGGTCAATTACTCAACCAGAAAATGTCATCTATAAAAAACCAATTTGCGTATCATACACCTATCATGTATACGATTGGCGCCTGGGCCCCGGGTCATGCCATGCTCTTTAAAAAAGAATTAATAGAAAAGGCGGCTCCATTTCCGGCGCTTGTTACACATGATTTTTGGCTGGGCTTTGTAGCTACCTGTTATAGTAGGGTGGTGTATGTAAATGAACCGCTAGTGCATTATAGGCAGCATACACAAAACGCCATTGGTGCCGACACCACAAAAAATAAAACGGTGTCATTAACCTTGGCACAAAAAAAACAAAAAGCGCGCGCGCGCATGGAATTACTATACAATAAAGTAAAAGAGGCGGGACATCAACACGCGGAGGTGTTTGAAAAAATCAATAACAGTTACGCTAATTTTTCGCTTATCAATAATTATAACCGCGCCAAATTATTTTTTGATTACAGAAATTTGATACTCGCGTATAAAAAAAAGTCGGCGCTACTTAAAGTATTATTTGCCCTAAAAATGTTTTTTAAAATTGATTAGCAAGTTCACTTGTAACCTTTTTATAAAATTTTTTGCATGCGCACGTATAGGTACGCTAGCTTCTGGAAGTGGTCCCGTAAATTTTTCGCCCCTGCGTAAATAATATTTAGATAAAGTACTAGACGTAAATCCCCATTTTTTGATAAAAGTAAAATAGCCTTTGTTGCGTTTAACACGCTTTACAGAAACGGATCCAAAGTGGTACACCCTACTTTCAGAAATACCTCTAAATAGCCGTACGCCTGCATTCCAGAGCTTCATAGAAAAATCAGGATCGGAGTACATGCCCGGGCTAAACTCGTTACTGTATCCACCCACGGCGTCCCAGGTATCTACGTGTACAATATTTGGGGGCCAGGTAGCACCCTGCCAATCCTGCATGGGAAGTGATGCATAGTTTGCTAATAAATCAGCTTCATTAAAAGTAGTAATGTCTTTTCCAAAATCATATTGAATCGAACAATTACTCTGTGCTTTTAATTCAATAGCCGTGCTTGAAAAAAAGAAAAGGTTATGTTTTGTTTCTTCAATCGCTTTTGCAAGAGGTGCATCCCAATTTGGACACACATACATATCATCATTAATATATAACAAGTAATTTGTTGTTACGAGTGTTCGGCAACTATTTAATGCGTAACAAACACCTATATTATTTTTACTATATGAATAGCTAATATCCGCTTGTGTTTTAACCCAATCCAATGTGCCATCAACGCCTTCATTTATATGAACAATAATTTCATGTGTATACATAGAATTTTTTCTAATACTATCAATGCACAATTGCAAATAAGCTAGATTGTTCCAACTAGGTATCACAATCGAGAACTTTGCATTTGTAGCCGTGTTGCCCTTTACTTTTTCTATATTTACATGCATACATGAACGACTTGAACCTTAAAAGTAAAAAGAGTTGACGAAACCGCCTATTTCAGTTGTTCTTTGTACCTATAATGGTGCAAAATATATTGAAGCACAATTGGCTTCTATCATAGCGCAAACCTATGCGGTTGCTGAAATTATTGTGGTTGACGATGTTTCTAGTGATGATACCATGGCAGTGGTAGCGCGCGCGGCAGCGCGCGATAGCCGAATTTCACTTTCTCAAAACGCGTTTAATATTGGCTTCACTTCAAATTTTGAGAGCGCCTTACAAATGGCCAAGCATGATTATATCGCCATATCAGATCAAGATGATATTTGGCACCACCAAAAAATTGAAAAAATGATGGCGGCTTTTGCTTCTGATGCCGCTGCTATTTATTGTGACTCGGTTCGATTCACAAAAGACATTCCTATTCATCCCATAAAAAATAAAAAAAGTAAGCATGTAGCCGGTACTAATGTTAGAAAATTAGCGATGTACAATACGGTAAGTGGACATGCACTCATCATCCGAAAAACTTTGCTTGAAAAAGCCCTACCAATTCCAACTGCTGTTTATTATGATTGGTGGTTGGCCCTTCAAGCAGTAACGAGTGGTGGTTTACAATACCTCGATGAAATACTTGTGTACCAGCGGGCGCATGATAACAATGTAACAATTGCAAAAAATACATCTTCAAAAGAACTGCGTAACAATTACCGCATAATGTTAAGAACGCATTTACAAGCGTTTGTTCAAATTGCTTCTTTGTCCGAAAAGGATCAAGTGTTTTTTATCAATTTTACTAAACATTGGAGTAAAATGCTCGATAAGGGATGTAGTTCTGGCCTCTTTTTATTTATGCTAAAAAACAGGAAAGACCTTTTTTATTATAAAAAACGAAGGCTACCATTACTTGCTGCCATTAAGCATTCTTTTTTGTTTGCATTTCGAAACGCTTGATTTTACTTATATTGGTAATCTTAAACCAATGACATGTCAACAAGACTGCTACCGCTTATTAAAACTTTTGGATTGTTTGATGGGGTTGTTTTTTTTATTCGCCGGATATTTAAAAAGGATGGTTCTTACTATTCTAGCCGTTATCATTCAAAAATTCATTTAAGAAATAAATACGCAGACAAAATTACTTTTAAACAGGTTTTTTTAGAGGGTCAATATAATTTTGATATCCCCTTTACGCCTACTACTATTATTGATGGCGGTGCTAATATTGGACTTGCCTCTGTATATTTTTCACACCGTTATCCTAGCGCAAGTATTGTAGCAGTAGAACCCAACCAAGAAAATTTTGAAATGCTTGAAAAAAATATTGAAAGCTTCTCAAAAGTAAAAGCAAAAAATGGCGGTATTTGGAATGACAATAAAAACCTTGTTATTGTAAATACCCAAGACTACGATAATTCCTTTATGGTAGAGGAAGTAGAAACAGCTACGCCAGAAAGTATTCCAGCTTTTTCTATCGCTTCAATAATGCAAGAACAAAAGTGGGCAACTATTGATTTACTCAAATTAGATATTGAAGGATCCGAGAAAGAAGTGTTTGAAAAAAATTATGAATCTTGGCTACCACACACAAAAATGATCATTGTTGAAGTTCATGATCATATGCGAAAAGGCGCGGCAAAGTCTGTATTTGCTGCCACAAACAAGTATAATTTTTCGTTTTCAATGAATCACGAAAACTTGATTTTTACGAATTTGGATTTCTAAACTGCTTTTCTGTTTTCCACCAGCGCCAACCAATGTAACCCATAATAGCAAGTGGTGCTCCGGCTAAATATAAAATAGCGCCGTTGAGTGCTTTTGCAGGTCCATCTCCTAATTGAGAAGCTGTTTTGGTACAAATTGAACACTGCGCTTCTGCGCTAGTTGCAAATAACAGGAGCAATAGGCTTGTTGTTATAAAAAATAGAATGCGGAGGGTTTTCTGGTTCATCTTGATCAATCTGGGCACAAAGTTAATTGAATAATTGCGTAAGAAATTTTCTTAACTTACTTTATCAATACTATAACAGTGACAGAACGTAGAAAGTTTATCCAAAAAATAGCCGGCTTAACCGCAGCGTTTAGTGCGCCCAGTCTTATACAGCAGGCCTGGGCCGCAGATTGGGAAATGGTTAACCAATCAGCCGCGGTCTTAACCCCGCAGGAGCTAGCTAGTAACGAAGATTACTGGTCGGTGATCCAACAGGCCTATACAGTTAATCCTAATATGGTCAACCTTAATAATGGGGGTGTGAGCCCTTCTCCTAGGGTGGTTCAGGAAGCCGTAGAAAGGTTCAATCAGCTCTCTAACGAGGCACCGTCATATTATATGTGGCGTATTTTGGACCAGGGCAGGGAGCCGGTTCGTTATAAACTGGCCACATTAGCTGGTTGTTCTCCCAATGAAATTGCCATTAACCGCAATGCTACAGAAGCTTTAAATACGGTGATTTTTGGTTATCCATTTAAAGCCGGAGACGAAGTCATTGGAACGAAACAGGATTATCCAAATATGATTCAGGCCTATCGTCAGCGCGCCCTTCGTGATGGCATTGTATACACGCAACTTAGTTTTGATTTTCCGATTGAAGATGATCATTCCATTGTATCCGCTTTTGAAAAAGCGATCACACCACGCACCAAACTTATTCATATTACCCACATCATTAATTGGGTAGGACAAATCATGCCGGTTAAAAAAATCGCAGCGATGGCACATGCGCGCGGTATAGAAGTGATTGTAGATGGTGCACATTCTTTTGGACTACTTGATTTTAAAATTCCGGATTTAGAATGTGATTATTTTGGCACTAGTTTGCATAAATTTTTATCGGCACCCATTGGGAGTGGTATGCTTTGGATTCATGCCAATAAAATAGAAAAAATTTGGCCACTACTTTGTAACGATAAGCCCCTAAGTAATGATATTAGAAAGTTTGAAACCCTTGGTACTAGAAGCTTTCCAATAGAACAAGGGATTGGCGAAGCGGTCAATTTTCACATGGCTATTGGATCAAAAAGAAAAGAAGAAAGAGTTCGTTATTTAAAAAATTATTGGGCTACAAAAGCGCTTCAAATTCCAGGCGTAAAAATTCACACTTCATTAAAAGATAAGTATGCCTGCGGTATTTGTGGTGTAACCATAGAGGGTATGACACCCGCCGCACTTGATAGCGCACTTTATACGGGTTATAAAATTCACACAGTTGGAATTGTTTGGGAAAATATTAGTTGTGTAAGAATAACGCCGCATGTATATACTAGACTCGAAGACCTTGATAAACTGGTAGCAGCCTTAACAGAAATCGCTGCAAAGCAAAAAGGATAAGTGCTTTAAATAATAAACCCCCATATTTGGGGGTTTATTATTTTTTATGCTTTTGCAGCAGCTTTTGCAGTTTTTACAATAGCTACTTTAGCTGGTCGGCTTTTTCCAAATGAACCTTTGAATCTCTTGCCTTTAGCGGTTTTTTTATCACCTCTACCCATGGTTTAATTTTTTAAATGAACAATCTTGAACTGCAAAAATAGAAAAACCCCGCGAAAGCGGGGTTCAATTCTTTTTGGAGGCAAAAATTAAACTTTGCTGCTTAATTCTTTACCAGCTTTAAAGCGAGCAACTTTTTTAGCTTTGATCTTGATTGTTTCACCAGTTTGTGGGTTACGGCCCGTACGAGCTGCACGCTTAGAAACTGAGAAAGTACCGAAACCTACTAGAGTTACTTTATCACCTTTTTTAAGTGTTTTAGTAACAGTGTCTACGAAAGAGTCTAACGCTGCGTTAGCTTGTACTTTTGTGATACCAGCATCTTCAGCAAGTTGCGCGATTAATTCTGCTTTGTTCATAAATGATTTTTTTAGTTGTTTGAATAACAAAACAAATTTATCCGCTTTTCCCAATCTTCAAAATTTTTTTATTGAAAAATTAGTTTTGGGCAGATGCGCCAAATCCTTTATGCAAAGGGATTACAGGCTTTTTTGGTAGGATGCGGAACTGTAAATAAATCTCTTTATTTTGCTGAAACCCTTTGCTGTAAAGGCTTTCAGGATAAATTGCCTAGGATTCAATGCCTGCAAGGGTTGTAGAACAATATAATGAAGATTTGTGATTACCAAAATGAAAATTTAAATCTATCCACACTCAATTCACAACTGCCATTAATGACCTAAAACCAATCATTAAATGGCCCCAAAGCTGCGTGCTGTCTTGTCTTAAGGCTGTCGAGTATGTTTCGATATAATGGTCATATTGTTCCCTGTTTTCCAAAAAATATTGCACCGCATAAGTAGGGCCGTCACTATCATCAATGTCTAAAATTCTTACAAAATGGTAGTGGGTAAAACAACCCGTTCGCATCACATCAGGAATATGTGTGTCTTTCATCCAGTTTACCCATTTTTCATGAATGCTAGGGTCAATTTTAGTAGTGACGTTGTAAATCAACATGGTAGGAAGGTATTAAATGGGTTATTTGCCCTTTTTTAGGCTTAATTCTACAAAAATAGGGCAGTGGTCACTGTGTTTCACGTCTGGGAAAATAGAGGCGCCCTTTAAGGTGTTAGCGAGGTTATCTGTTACACATATATAGTCTATACGCCATCCCTTGTTTTGTAACCGCACCGATGGGAAGCGCTGGCTCCACCAGGTATAACCCCCAACAACAACTGGATTTAGATGCCTATACGTGTCTACCCAGCCACTATCCAAAAACTGGTCCATCCATGCGCGTTCTTCTGGTAAAAATCCAGAACTCTTTTTGTTGCCCTTAGGGTCATGAATATCAATTTCACGGTGTGCTATATTATAATCCCCTACTACAATGAGTTGCGATCTTTTTTTACGAAGTGAAGCCAAGTAGTTTTCAAATTCGGTGAGCCACTCATATTTATAATTTTGTCTTTCATCCCCACTAGTGCCAGATGGAAAATAAGCATTTACAATACTGATTTCCCCAAAGTCTGCACGAATTACCCTGCCTTCAAAATCGGATTGTTCAATATTAGTGCCGTACACTATATTATCCGGTTTAATTTTTGTAAAAATGGCAACGCCACTATATCCTTTTTTTTGTGCCGAAAACCAATGGCAATCATAACCTAGTTTTTCAATGTCAGTGGTATCAACGTCTTCTTTGTTAGCCTTGGTTTCTTGTAAACAAATAATGTCGGCGGGATTTGTTTGCAGCCATTCAACAAAACCTTTTTTGATAGCGGCCCTGATACCATTTACATTGTAGGAAATTACGCGCATTTATAATAAAAATTTATTGTAAGCAATAAGTAATAATTCTTTCATGATAGACGCATTACTTGATTCGTCAACAATGATAAAATTTTCTGGATCTGTTTTCCCTTTAACAATACCAATGAGTTTATTGTTCAGATACATTTCTTTCATTTCATGGTTCCAAAAACTTTGTATGGTAAACCGCTCTCCTCTTATTTTTCCTGTTAGTTGATAGTCATAGGTGACTTGAAATGGAAATTCTTTTTTACTCACTTTGGCAATAGAACTACTATCCATGCCGTTGGTTGTTTCATCTAAATATATTCGTTTGTAAGGGTCTACCTTATTTTTAGTGATACTAAAAATAGCTGCTGTGTCTTTCCCTTCTAACATCAGGTGCACTTCGCCTAATAAATAATTTGAAAAAAGCTCTTTTTCACTTGATGCAGTGCTATACGGGTCTATCTCTGTTGCAATTTTTATGGTATAGTTTTTGTCTTGGTATGCGTCTCGGCATTCTTGTCTCAAATAAATAAAATCGGAACTCGCGGCATTACCTGTTTCTTTTATTTTTTTAAGTAGTAGTGGAGAAGATGTGCTGTCAACAAGTTTTCGTTTCACCCAAATTTCATCAAAGAGTTGTTCCCCCATTCGTAACAACTCTTGTTTGCCTACAATTGTATAACTCCAAGTGTCTTTAACTTTGTTAACTAATATTTTTGATCCGTTTTTTAAATGACCCATCATAAAATTATCTCCATAAAAAACATTGGGTGCTTTGATATCTAAAACAATCTTTTCGTTATTTGGATCAAGCGCCATTTGTAATCCCACTTGTACCACTGAGGCAAAACTTTTTTTTGTCAAAAAAATATTTTTAGGGCGAATGCCAACACCAACGGTTTCCGTATTGCTGATAGCTGCATATACCGTTTGATTATTGACAATTTCTTGAAGTCCATTAATGAGCATACAACTTATTTGAATCATACTGGAAGCGGAAGCTATGATGGCAGTATCAGGCGCCTCAAGCGCAGATCCAGTTAAAAAACTAATGGGATCATATTCATATAATTCTACAAATAAATGCCAAGTACTTGTATCTGAGGTGCTAAATTGAGCGGTGTTATTTTTTAAGCCATCGCTGTTTGTAAAAATTCGAATAGGTAGCGGTGTACTGGAAAAAACGAGATTATAATTTTTATTGAGTATAGCTGAAAGTTTAGCACTGATACTTGATCTCACCGATGTGTCCTCTAAATAATTCATGGTGGGACCAAGCATAGAAAAGCTTCTGATAGATTCAACGATCACCTTATTTTGCGCTGGCACCCTAAATCCTACGAGTAGCAGTAAGCATAGATACATCAGTCTTTTCATGGGTGGCTAAATTACAACCTGTCCTTTATTATTAACAATTTTATTACAAGCCATTCGTTATCATTGCAAGATCATTATGGAAAATACAGAAAGAATCATACCTGCAAAAGAGTTTGTTTATTTAGATGGCCCCAAGCCACGTATCAATGAACTTTGGTTTGCTTGGGATATTTTAACACAGTTTATTAAGGGGTTTAGAGCACTTCATTTTTTGGACCCTTGTATCACTGTTTTTGGATCTGCGCGTTATCAGCCTGATCATCCTTACTATAAAGCGGCCACCGAGTTTGGCAAGCGCATTGCAGCACTAGGCTTTACCACCATGACGGGTGGCGGTCCGGGTATCATGGAAGCAGCTAATAAAGGCGCTATGGAGGCGGGCGGGAAATCGGTGGGTTGTAATATTAAGCTTCCTTTTGAACAGCAGCCCAACCCGTACATGCACAAATGGATCACTTTCGATTACTTTTTTATTCGAAAAGTATTGATGGTTAAATATTCTTATGCATTTGTAATCATGCCAGGTGGTTTTGGTACCATGGATGAATTTTTTGAAACCTTAACCCTTGCTCAAACAGGCGTGATTAACGACTTCCCCATTGTGATTTATGGCAAAGAATATTTTAACCCGGTAATGGATATGGTAGATGCCATGATCGTAAAAGGCACGATATCTCCAGAAGATAAAAAACTGATGCTTTTTACAGATGACATTGATGAAGCGATGCAGTATATCCAAGCCTATGTCAAAAAAAATTATACCGTTAAGCCACGCAAAAGACTCTGGTGGTTATTTGAAAAAGTATAATGGATGACAACATTATTCAAGTACCGGTCTAAGCCAGCGTTCTGCTTCTTCTAGTGGCATATTTTTTCTGGTCGCATAATCTTGTAATTGATCTTGCATAATTTTTCCAAGCCCGTAATACGTGCTTTGTGGATTTGCAAAATACCATCCACACACCGATGATGCAGGATACATGGCCAGATTTTCGGTAAGCTCAATTCCAATTGCATCCTTTACGTTTAAGAGTTCAAACAGCTTGTATTTTTCGGTATGATCGGGACAGGCTGGATAACCAGGTGCGGGTCTAATGCCCACATATTTTTCGCCAATGAGTGCTGCGTTATCTAAACTTTCTGAAGGTGCATAACCCCAATCTGTTTTTCTAGTTTGAAGGTGTAGGTATTCGGCAAAAGCCTCTGCTAGCCTGTCTGCTAGCGCTTGTAACATAATTTTATTGTAATCGTCATGCTGCGCTTCAAAGGCCTGAATATGTTTTTCAATTCCTTTAATGGTTACGGCAAATGCGCCAATAAAATCTTTTGTATTGCTTGAAGCTGGTGCTATAAAATCTGCTAAAGAGAAATTAGGTTGACCAGGCGCTTTTTTAATTTGTTGTCTTAAAAAAGAAAGCTTTACCGGTTTATCTGCTACAACAGTTACATCGTCCTCCTCACTGCTAGCAGGCCAAAATCCAATGGTGCCATCTGCAGTTAACCACTGCTCTGTAATAATGGTATCTAATAATGCATTGGCATCGGCGTATAATTTACTGGCTTCTTTTCCAACCACTTCGTCGGTTAAAATGGCAGGAAAATTTCCGTGCATTTCCCAGGTAATAAAAAATGGTTTCCAGTCTATAAATTCTCTTAATATAGAAAGGTCCACATTTTTATACAGCTTAGTGCCTGTATAGGTTGGTGTAACGGGTTGGTAGGTATCCCAGTCGATAGCCATTTTATTATTAAGTGCGTCTTGATAGGCCAGGTATTCTTTGGTTGGCTTTTTATTGTCAAATTGATCTTTGAGTTTGGCGTAATCATTTTGCGTATCACTCAAAAATGCAGCTTGCTGATCTTTACTTAATAAAGAACCTGCAACGGTTACACTTCTTGAAGCGTCAAGTACATGAATCACATCTTGGTACTCAGGTGCAATTTTTACAGCCGTATGAATTTTAGAGGTAGTTGCTCCCCCAATGAGTAGCGGTTGTTTCATGCCTCTACGTTTCATTTCTTTCGCAATATGCACCATTTCATCGAGTGATGGTGTAATAAGGCCACTAAGTCCAATAATGTCTACGTTTTCTTTTTGTGCCGCCTCTAAAATTTTATCGGTAGGTACCATTACCCCAAGGTCAATGATATCGTATCCATTACATCCAAGTACAACACCTACAATGTTTTTACCAATGTCATGAACGTCGCCTTTTACGGTTGCAAGTAATATTTTAGCAGCACCTGCGGCTTCTGTATTGGTTGTACCTGCTGCCAAATGCGCTTGTTTGCGCTCTTCCTTTTCCGCTTCAATAAATGGTGTTAAAACCGCCACCGATTTTTTCATAACGCGCGCACTTTTTACCACCTGCGGTAAAAACATTTTTCCAGCACCAAATAAATCACCTACAATATTCATTCCATCCATGAGGGGCCCTTCAATAACATCAAGTGGCTGCGGATATTTTTGTCTTGCTTCTTCGGTGTCAGCGTCTATGTATTCTGTGATACCATTAATGAGTGCGTGTGCGAGTCTTTTTTCTACTGGTTCATTTCTCCAAGCCTCATCTTTTATTTCAACCTTACCTTTTGCTTTAACGGTTTCGGCGTGTATAATTAGTTTTTCGGTGGCCTCGTTGTTATCGTTGTTTTTATTGAGCAGTACGTCTTCACAGAGTTGACGTAATGTTGGTTCTATTTCATCGTATACTACAAGCTGTCCAGCGTTTACAATACCCATGCCCATGCCCGCTTTAATGGCATGAAATAGAAACACCGAATGTATCGCTTCTCTTACGTGGTCATTACCTCTAAATGAAAAAGAAACGTTGGATACCCCGCCGCTTACTTTTGTGAGCGGCATTCTTTTTTTAATTTCTCTGGTCGCTTCAATAAAATCGACGGCGTAATTATTATGTTCTTCGATACCGGTTGCTACTGCAAAAATATTGGGATCAAAAATGATGTCTTCAGGTGGGAAGCCAACTTTTGTTGTTAAAATGTTGTAGGCTCTTTGGCAAATTTCAATTTTACGGTCCTTGGTATCAGCCTGTCCTATTTCATCAAATGCCATCACAATAACAGCGGCACCATAGGCTTTGCACTTAAATGCTTGTTCAATAAATTTCTCTTCCCCCTCTTTCATGGAGATAGAGTTCACAATACATTTTCCTTGCACACATTTTAAACCGGCTTCTATAATTTCAAATTTAGAGCTATCAATCATAACCGGAATTCTAGCAATGTCCGGTTCACTTTGTAGTAAATTCAAAAACGTTGTCATGGCTTCAACACCATCTAGTAGTGCGTCATCCATATTTACGTCGAGCACCTGCGCACCACTTTCTACCTGTTGTCTAGCAACAGATAAAGCTTCTTCATATTTATTTTCTCTAATGAGACGTGCAAATTTTTTAGACCCAGTTACATTGGTTCTTTCTCCAACGTTTACAAAATTGGTTTCGGGTCTAATTACGAGTGGCTCAAGTCCAGCTAGTCTTAAATAGGGTTGTATCGTTATCGTTGAACTCATAAAAATCTTGTTGTGCTTAAGCAATTGAAGTAGCTAACGTAGGTTTTTTTCGGGGTGCCATTTTTCTAACATGATCTGCGATATGTTTGATATGATCTGGTGTGGTACCGCAGCATCCACCCACAATATTTACAAATCCCTGTCGCGCCCACTCTTCAATAAAGTGTGCTGTTTGATGTGGTGCTTCGTCATATTCACCCATCGCATTGGGAAGTCCTGCATTGGGGTATGCCGATGTGTAACAAGAAGCGATTTGGCTTAATTCTTCTATGTGACTGCGCATTTCAGCAGCACCTAATGCACAGTTTAAACCAACACTGAGTGGCTCGGCGTGTTTGATAGAAGTATAAAATGCTTCTAGTGTTTGACCGCTTAAGGTTCTGCCAGAAGCATCTGTAATGGTACCGCTAATCATGATAGGCAGTTCCGGAATATTATTTTCTCTAAAAAATTCTTTGGCAGCAAAAATGGCTGCTTTTGCATTGAGGGTATCAAAAATAGTTTCGATTAGTAGTACGTCAACACCGCCATCAACCAGTCCTTTAATTTGTTCTTTGTAAGCTACTACTACTTCATCAAAAGTGACCGCTCTAAATCCAGGATTGTTTACATCGGGAGAAAGGCTGAGTGTTTTATTTAAAGGGCCTATCGCACCTGCTACAAATTTTGGGCCGGCATCTTTATTTTCTTTACTATACTCTTCTACTGCACGTCTAGCACATTTTGCAGCAGCTACGTTTAATTCATAAGCGTAGGCCTGCATGTCATAATCGGCCATCGCAATAGTGGTACTACTAAACGTATTCGTTTCAATAATGTCAGCACCCGCTGCTAAATATTGTTTGTGAATACCTACAATGATATCTGGTTGCGTGATGCAGAGCATATCATTGTTGCCTTTAACATCGGTATGCCAATTTTTAAATTGTTCACCACGGTAATCGGCTTCTTCTAATTTGTGACGCTGAATCATGGTACCCATGGCGCCATCGATTACTAAAATTCTGTGTTCTAATTCGTTTTTAATACGCATCTCCTGGATAGTTTACAAATGGTTGATCCACTTATTACATGATCTTGCTAAAAACGTAGGGAGCGTTAAGGGGGGCGATGCTATCATACGTTTATTAGTTCGATTTTGTTCGAAAGTAGGATTCTACTCGAATGTACAGGCTGAACAATAAACAAATCCGCCTGTGCAGGACGCAAAGATAGGTAAAACCCTATAATTGTGTGTAATTACAATTAATTTCTAGGTCTACTTTTTCGGTAACGGCGCTTGCATCAATCTTAAAATCTGACATATTGATGCTCATGGTGGCAGCAGCGGCAATTGTGCCTTTTCGAATGTTTAAGGTTGCGGTGGTTTGAACGGGTTTTGTTACACCATGCATGGTTAAATTGCCAACAATTTTGGCGCTATACTTACCCTCTTTATTGAGGTCAATGCTTTTAATATTTTGTATTGTACCCGTAAAACTAGCTCTTGGGTATTTTTCACTTTCTACATATTCTTCATTAAAATGCGTTTGCATTTCGGCGTACTTAAATTGAAATCCTTTAAAAAGTAAACTAAAACGAATCTCGCCTGATCCGTTTATTTTACTGGACACTTCGTTGTTAATGGCACTTACATCCGCGTCGGTGGGCGATACAAATTTGATACTCCCTTTTTTTGTGCTAAAACTTACAATGGTATCTTTTTGAACTGGCTCAACATTTGCTGTAACTCTTTTTGTGGTGTCTGTTTTTCCTTTAAACAATAATACCGCTTCATTGATTACAACATTATTATCTTCTGGAAAATAGCCTGCGCAAATTCCTTTGTAAGCTATGCTATCAAAGGGTTGTACTGCATCTTGTAAAGCGCTAAATGCAACGGTAATGCTGCCTGTATGTAGGTCATTTTCAATATTTATTACCCAGTTACCCGCTTCATTTTTTGAGGCTTCTTTTACAATGCCGGAAAGTTCTAATACTTTATCATTGTATTGACTACTTGCCGTTTTTTCATTTTGTTTGAAAGCGTCAAGTAATGTATTTACAGGCACTTTCACCGCTACTTCGTTATTAATATTGCGGTGTGGTTTATGGTATACCCACCATGCAAATCCTGCACCAGCAATCACCACAATTACAATGAACCCGAGGGTGTATTTTAACCAAGCTTTCATGTTGTACAATTTATTTTACGTATTGACCAACAGGCAATCTGTTGGTAATACTTCTAGCAAGTGTCATTTCATCTGCATATTCTAGTTCGCCACCAAAAGCAATGCCTCTAGCAATAGTTGTAACCTTGCAACCCATCGGCGCTATCTTTTTTTGTATATAGTAGATGGTGGTATCCCCCTGAATGGTAGGGTTGAGGGCAAATACGATTTCTTCGGTGCCTTCTTTTTCAATTCTAGCCGTAAGGGCTTCAATTGTCAATTGCTCCGGCCCAATACCGTCTAAGGGTGAAATAATTCCGCCAAGTACATGATAGGTTCCGTTGAACTGCCCGGTACTTTCTATGGCAATTACATCTCTTATATTTTCAACGACACAAATGATTTGCTGGTTGCGCGCACTATTAGCGCATATCGAACAAATATTACCGTCACTAATATTATGGCAGCGCTGACAAAACTTAATTTCGTTACGCATTTTTTTTATGGTATCACCAAACATCGTAACATCTTCCGCGTCTTGCTTGAGTAAATGCAAAACAAGACGCAAGGCTGTCTTTTTTCCAATACCAGGTAATTTGGAAAATTGGGCTACTGCATTTTCAAGTAAGGAAGAAGGTAATTGCATACGTTTTTATTTTACCAAGTAAGCGTTATTTCATTGTCCCAATTATTACGTACAGAAATCGGCTTCGGTATTTCTATAACAATTTCTGGCTGTCTTTTGTTGGCTTGAAAAGACCCCGTATCCCACACCCCATTTTTATTGGTATCAAAAAGTATCCTTAGTTCGTAACTGCCCGGCTTATATCTTTTAATAACGAGTTGATTGCTTGAAAGTGGGTAGCTATTCATAATTTGGTCCCTTTCGATAATTTGCAATACAGGATGGCGAGTTGTATCGATGTTAGGAAACTTAAATTTGATAAGTCCGTAGTCAACTTCTTTTTTGGTATAAAAAGATAGGGTATCAGATTTTGCAGTGGTATTGCCAAGGCTATCTGTTACAGAACCCTTTGTTAGTATGAGTTTAAAAGGTTCTCCGGCTGGCCAGTTGTAGCCAATACTTAATTTTGTAGCCGCCGTATCTAGTGCAAGGCTGTATCCTTCTTTGCGTACAAAGTTGGTGTCAACGAGTCTAATGGCTGCCGAATCTTTGATACCAATTTTTTTTGCAAAAGTTAATTCTAGTGGTGCTAATAAGTCTTGTTCACCGTTGTTGAAAGAGGCATTATATTTTAAGCGTTTGTCCTCTTTTGAATCTTTTGTATTGGCAGCTGCGAAAATCTTTTTTTCTATTTTTTTAAATTCTTCAAAAGCGTATATAGTATCTGATTTTGTTTTTTCAGTCACTACTACTTGATCGTTCAGAAATCCAAAATAGTTGGTGCTATCATCGTATTTTCTAGAAAAATTAGTAGGGATTACATACGCAGCATATTTTCCTGGGGCTAGGTTTCTAAAACTAAAATTTCCTTTACCATCCACACGTGTATAATACCTTGGGGTGTTTTTATATACAGAAGTATCGCTTAAATTATTATGTAGTACCACAATGAGTGTACTGTCTACTTTACCAGTAGCGGCTAGAATTACATGACCCCCATAATTACCATTATCAATGTTGTTACCAGTAGAAAAAATATACCTAAAACCCTTTGCTATATTAGATTCGTTTACGTCCACAACGGCTTTTCCAAAATCAAGTACATAGGTTGTGTTTTCTTCTAAGGAGTCTTTAAATTTTATGGTAACATTTTTTAGCTTGTAGTCGATAATGGGTGTGTTTTTAACAGTGGGGGATACAATTAAGTTTTCTTGTATGCCTTGGAGTGTCACATATTCGTCAAAACTGAGTAAGAAGTTTTTGGTGCGCACATTGGTGGCAGAGTCTTTGGGTAGGGCTACTAGTAATTTTGGAGGCAAGCTGTCTTTGGGTCCACCTCCTGGTGGGATAATATTGGCACAACCCGTTAGGTAGATACTTATGAGTAATGTGAGCGCTAGTGCACCAGCTGGTTTTAACATCTTTTGTATTGAAAGCGCAAACATAGGCTAATCTCCGACTCTACTTGATCTTCATTTAGTTCATGAAGCCCAATAGAAATCTTATTTGTTTTGACAAAATTACACCAATGGCATTCGTTTTTGCCACAACCGGTGTAAAATTCCTTGTTTTTATTTTTTTGGCACATGGTTTCTGATGGATTGGTAACCCTTCCAATGTCCGGTAGGGTCGCTACTACTTTTTTTCGCAAACATTTGTACTCCATTTTTGTTGTAAGCTAAACTCCTGTTATGTCAAAAGTGTATACGATTAAAACGGTTCAAAATATCCCTATTTCCTTAGCCGAAGCTTGGGACTTTTTTAGCAAGCCTTCTAATTTGGCTGCCATTACCCCAGACAACCTCGGTTTTAATATTATTAGCAAATATCATGGTGAGCGCATGTACCCGGGTCAAATTATCGAATACACCGTAAAACCTGTACTTGGAATTCCACTTTATTGGATGACCGAAATTACACACGTAGAAGACCACAAGTATTTTGTGGATGAACAGCGCTTTGGACCTTACAGCATGTGGCACCACCAGCACCATTTTAAAGAAATTGAAGGAGGTGTTGAAATGACTGATATTGTACATTACAAACTACCCCTATTTTTTTTAGGTGATATTGCGCATGCTTTATTTGTGAAAGCGCAGCTTACCCATATTTTCGATTACCGCTTTGAAGCAGTAGAAAAAAAATACGGTAAACTTTAATTGAGTTCTACTAGACTGCTTACATTATTGTTCAGATCAACTGATGCCACATAAAACTTTTCATTCTTTTTTTGTGTCATCGTACTGATGTCAACAATAGCTGATTTATTGGCAACTAATAACTTTACGAGTTGTGCATTTTTAGCAGTTGCTTTTGTACCTACGCCAGCAGAAAAAATCCCAAATGATTTTATTTTTTCTTTGCCATTATAATTTACAACAAAATGAGTGGCACCCTTTTTTTGAATAGATGGTGCATCCGGTGCGATGTCATCTAACCATGGCATTGGTGGTACAAGAGCTGGATATTTATAATAATTATTTTGCAAGCTATCATTCCATCCGTTCGGATTTTTTGCAAAAGTGCTGCTGTTGTAAAACACACTACCCTGTGTAGTAGTAAAGGAGCGTAATAAATTAATTTGATCTGGAATTTGGTTGTAATTTTTCCATGCATCATTGGTGCCCGCTCTGTAAATACCATGCCCAATGTATAAGTGTTTACCATAGGCATAGTCGTTCCACCATTTTAATAGTACGTCATAGTCTGCAAGCTTGTGTCCACGCTCCCAATACAGTTGCGGCACCACATAATCAATCCAACCTTTTTGTAGCCAGAGTAAAATGTCGGCATATAAATCATCGTAATTGGTTTGTCCACCTTTTGTTTCGCTACCACGTGGATCCTGTGTTTTATTTCTCCAAACACCAAAAGGACTAATACCAAATTTAACGCGCGGATTGGTGGCTACAATTGTTTTTTTGAGCTGTACAATAATGCTATCGCAGTTACTTCTTCTCCATTCATCTTTTGAGAGACTATTCCCATATTTTGCAAAACTTGCTTGGTCCGGAAATTCTTTTCCTGCAATACGGTAGGGATAAAAATAATCATCCATATGCACTGCATCAATGGCATATCTGTTCACTAAATCTTTTACAAGGGCTGCTGTATATGAACGAACAGCTGGTATCCCTGGATCAAAATATTTTTTATCTCCATAAATTAAAAACCATTCGGGGCGCTGTTTGGTAATATGATTTTCTGCTACCGATGATCTATTGACATTAAAAACAGCACGATATGGATTAAGCCATGCATGAAATTCCATGCCACGTTTGTGCGTTTCTTCAATCATAAAAGCAAGTGGATCATAAAACGGCTCCGGTGCTAAACCTTGTTTACCCGTTAAATATTCCGACCATGGTTCAAAACTTGAAGGATACATGGCATCGGCCGCTGGGCGTACCTGAACCACCACGGCGTTCATGCCGTTTTTTTGATGTATATCCAAGATTTTAATAAACTCTTGTTGTTGTGTTTGTGCAGGAAGGCCTCTTTTACTAGGCCAGTCAATATTTTCGACGGTAGCAATCCATACACCTCTAAATTCAAAATTGCGAACGGGCTGTGCCAATAAATGAAAAGTGCTTACAAGTAGCACTAAAAGTATTGCTGTTTTTTTCATGCTTTAAAGATAAATTGAGATTCGCGCGGCTGCGCTTTTGTGGATGAATAATATAGCGCGGGGTTAGAAATTAACAATTGCTACAAGATGCTTTGAAGTGGGTTAGTCTTCCCAAACGCTGAGGCCTTCGCTGCAATTGGCGCAAATGTCAATCGACTTTCGGGAGGTCATTAAATTTTTTCTAAAAGCATGGTACTCCTTGCTGTCCCAAACTTCTGTAAATGATTTGTTTTTTAGATTACCGAGTTGATGCGTGGCGTCTTTATCAAAGCAGCAGGGTACCACTATTCCATCCCAGGTAATTACATTGGCATGCCATAATTTCCAACAGTGATTACCCAGTCCGTTTTTTACCTGCATTTGACCTGCGCTATCTTTTTTATACCTGCTATATTTTTGATTGGTAGGAATGAGCCCGTGCGGATCGTTCGCGTAATCATATACCTGTGCCGTTTTAAAACGTACGGCATCCACACCGATTTCTGCACCCAGCGCTTTAATGTCTTCAATTTGATGTTCATTGGGCTTGACCACTAAAAATTGAAAAAATATAAACGGCGTTTTGCTTTTTAATTCTTTTTTCCACTTCACAATATTGCGTGCTCCTTCCATTACTTTATCGAGTTTTCCGCCAACTCTATACTGCTCATACACTTCTTGGGTAGTACCATCAATAGATATAATGAGCCGGTCGAGTCCAGATTCCACCGTTTTTTTGGCGTTTTCTTCGGTTAAATAATGAGCATTGGTAGAAGTGGCGGTATAGAGTCCTTTTTTGCTGGCATAAGCCACCATGTCTAAAAAGGCGGGGTTCAAATAAGGCTCTCCCTGAAAGTAAAAGATCAGATAAATCAAATCTTTATATACCGAATCGATGGTTTCATTAAAAAACGAGGGTTGCAGCATGCCGGTAGGTCTGGTAAACGCGCGCAAACCACTTGGGCACTCCGGGCAGCGTAGGTTACAGGAAGTGGTGGGTTCAAAAGAGATGGAAATGGGCAGTCCCCAAACAATGGGTTTACCGGTGAAACGGCTTAATTGATAGCTGAAATACACTTTTGCTCCATTCCATAACCTGCGTGGGGTAAGTTTGGATAAAAAGTTGACAGAATCGTTGTAGTTAAACTGCGGCACGGTGTAAAGTTAAGGCAAGCAACCAGATTGTAGGATTCAATTTAGGAGATCTGATTTAACAAATAATTTGTAAGGTTTATTTTATTTATTGAGAAAAAAGTAGGAAATTTATAAGGGCTTCAAATTATAAGTCACCAACAAAATTTCATTTAATTTTTTCTCATAAGCAGTTAGTTTTGGTTATGGCCCCAATTTCTATTGGGGCCTATTTTTTTAAGTCTGCTCTTGCCTTTTCAAACTTAGCGCAATTGCTAGTGCACCAAAGCTTCCAACCATGTCTGCTAAAATATCTGCCCCTTCAAATGAACGGTTCGCAACAAGGTCTCTTTGTACAAATTCCATCGCAACACCATATACAATACCCGCTATTGATACCAGCCAGTACCAACCAGTTTTTTGCCTGCCCGAAAGGGGCGAGGTAAACGCCGGGAAATGAAAGAGTATGCATAGCATGCCAAACATGCCAATGTGCACGATTTTATCAAACTGGGGGATATGTATAAAAAACCATCCACTTGGAACCGAAGATCCTGGTAAGGTGAGTAAGAATAGACTAATCCCTAAAAAAATAAAACCAGGTAAAAAATGTAGTTTTTTCATTTGGGTTACCCAACAAGGGCTGCGTAAGCTTCGCTGCTCATTAAAGCGGCTACGTCTGCTGGGTTGTTAACGGTCATTTTAACCATCCAACCATCACCATAAGCATCTGTATTTACAAGCTCCGGTTGTTTTTCCAATAAAGCGTTTACTTCTGTAACAGTTCCGGCAACAGGTAAAAATAAATCACTCACTGTTTTTACTGCTTCTACGGTACCAAATACTTCCTCTGCGGCAAGTGCTTTACCAACAGTATTGATGTCGATATATACAATATCTCCAAGTTCATGCTGTGCAAAGTCAGTGATACCAATGGTTGCAACGTTTCCGTCTAATTGAATCCATTCGTGATCTTTGGTGTAGAATAGGTTTGCAGGAAAATTCATAGTTGTTTATTTATAGGTTGCAAAGATTACATATTTATTCAAATTGACCAATCATTTGATCAACTAGTTTTAAAGACCTTCCTTTTCAAAATAGAGCAGTACATGGTCTTTTAAAAAATTCTCTTGATCCGGGAGGTGCATCACCGGCAGCTCCTTGATTTGCTCAAAATGAGGCCATCCATCGGGGTCTTTTCCGGCAAAACGGTAATAATCGCTGGCACTTAATACGGTACAAACCGCCACGTGCATGAGGTCCTGTTTTTGCTCTTTGGATATCTTTTCTTGTATAAACCCGGTTTCCTGCATGCCAATTAAGAACAAAACCCCTTCTAAATCGGGCTTTTTGCCAAAACGCTCCAGTAATTTGGCCTCCAATTGCCACCATCTTTGTTGTAAATCGTCTGTTGCAAAGCTCATAATGCAAATGTAAAGCCCAAAGCAGTGCGTTCATCAGCTTTCAAAAGTTATCTTTGCAGAAATAGTTGATTTTATGTTACAGTTGAGTGTTTTAAGAAATGATCCTGCCTTTGTAAAGGAAAGATTGGCGGTTAAGCATTGTAAGCAGTTGGATTTAGTGGATTCTATTATTGCACTAGATGACCAGCGCAAAAAATTACAATTGGATTTTGATACTACACAGGCAAAGGTAAATGCGGCGTCTAAAGAAATTGGAAAGATGATGGCTTCTGGGAATGCAGCTGGTGCAGAAGCGATAAAACAAGAAGTGGCGGGATGGAAAGAAAGTTTAGATCCTATTAAAACGCAAATGGCGGAAATTGAAACGGCGTTAACCAATCAATTATTACAACTTCCTAATTTACCAGGAGCGCCCGTGCCGCTTGGTAAAACACCAGAAGACAATGTGGTGGTAAAAACAGGCGGACCCACTGCTACTTTACCAACCGGCGCTATGCCACACTGGGACCTCGCAAAAAAATATAATTTAATTGATTTTGATTTAGGCAATAAAATTACCGGTAGTGGTTTTCCAGTATACATTGGAAAGGGGGCTAAATTACAACGCGCGCTCATTCAGTATTTTTTAGATTTTAATACGGCTGCTGGTTACACCGAATACCTACCGCCATTTATGGTGAACGAAGCGTCTGCACTTGGTACAGGACAACTTCCAGACAAGGAAGGTCAAATGTATTATATGCCTGCCGATGATTTTTATATGATTCCTACCGCAGAAGTTCCAGTAACCAATGTATACCGCGACGTGATTATTAAGCCGGAAGAATTTCCGATTAAAATGACTGCGTACTCCCCATGTTTTAGAAGAGAAGCAGGAAGCTACGGAAAAGATGTGCGCGGACTCAACCGTTTGCATCAATTTGAAAAAGTTGAAATCATACAAATCGTAGAACCTAGTACTAGTTATGCAGTGCTCGATGAAATGGTAGCACACGTAGAAAAATTAGTAGCGTCATTAGAATTACCTTACCGCATTTTAAGACTATGCGGAGGTGATATGGGTTTTGCTAGTGCCATTACGTATGATTTTGAAGTATACAGTGCAGCACAAGAAAGATGGTTAGAAGTAAGTAGTGTTTCAAATTTTGAAGCTTATCAAACCAACCGTTTAAAGTGTAGGTTTAAAGATGAAAATGGAAAAATGCAATTTGCGCATTCATTAAATGGAAGTTCATTAGCGCTTCCACGCATACTAGCTTGCTTACTAGAAAATCACCAAACTGCTGAGGGTATTGCAATACCGGCAGCGTTACAACCTTATTTTGGCGCTACCACAATTTAAACAACTTACTATGCTTACTAAATGGGCTAAAAGAATTGGCTACACCGTACTAGCGGTATTTGTTTTCATCAATATTATTGCTGCTTTTCAGGCCTATAAGTTTACCCATTTTTATGCTGGTGCACCAAAGCCCAAAAAGCCCTCCGAAATGTCTGGTTCAGAAAAAGCCAGTGCCATTTTTTTTGGCGTACAATATCCCAAAAGTAAAGTGGTGGATTCTTTTTTAGTGGCACACGATACTGTTTTTCTTACAACGCAGGATAGTGTTCGTTTAGAAAGTTGGTATGCCGCTGCAGATACTAGCAATGGAAAAATTCCGCGCGGTACGGTGCTTATGTTTCATGGACATGGAAGTAGCAAAAGTGGCATCATTGCAGAAGCTACGGCGTTTCATGAATTGGGTTATCATATTATGGTAACAGATTTTAGAGCGCATGGAAATAGTGAAGGATCTACAACATCAATTGGTATGTATGAAGCCCGCGATGTGAAAGCCGTGTATGATTATGTGCAAGCAAAACAAGAAAAAAATATTATACTCTATGGTATTTCTATGGGTGCGGCTACGATTACAAAAGCCGTATCTGAATACGGCCTTAAACCTTCAAAAGTTATTTTAGAAATGCCTTTTGCAACTTTACAGGACGCCGTGGCAGGACGAATGCGCACCATGGGGCTTCCACAAGAGCCGCTTAGCACTTTACTTACTTTTTGGGGTGGTGTTGAACTTGGCGCTTGGGCTTTTAATTACCAACCGCAAAAAGACGCTGCTGCTATTAACTGTCCGGTCTTATTGCAGTGGGGTGTTACGGATCCGCGTGTAACGGAATCAGAAACCCATCAGATCTTTAAAAATTTAGCGAGCCGTGACAAAGTACTCATCAAATATTTACAAAGCGGACATCAGAGCCTTTGCAAAAATGAAAAGAGTAAATGGTATATGACCGTTGGTCGCTTTTTAATGATGTAGAATTACCAGTTGCTAAAGCGGATACCCAACGCAAAAGGATATTGCTCTAATCTGGTATAAGAATCATGCAAAGTATTTAAACTGTAAGAACCATAAAGCTTAACGGGTCCAATACCTAGTTCACCAATAAGCGCAGTTCTAAAAGGAGACAGGTCAAAATCACCTTTGTATTTTTGTTTACCACGCTCTTCACTTTTTTGCTTAACCCTGCTTCCAACTAAATAACCTGCGCTCACACCCGCACTAAAACTAAATCCTTTTTTATTGCCAGGCGTTGTATTAATGTGTAACATTAATGGTACACTTAAGTAGCCTGCAAACAATTTGTTTTTAGAAAACGAAATTGAATCGTTGTATAGAAAAGGAAAACTTTCTTTTCTATAAGACACGCGCGAGTCGTATCTAAAATTATACATCTCCATACCCATACCATATTTTAAAAATACTGCCTGCTTAACAATACTCACTTTTTGCATAAAAAACCAAAGGTTTACATTGGTGGTTTTTCCATTGTTTAAATTAAAAGTTTGATTGTTTGGTGCGCCATTAGCGGCACCAAAGGTTCTGAGGTAATTGTTATTAACAACAGCAGTAGTATAGTTGGTTTCATCCCTTTTGCCTGCAAAACCCAGGTCTAAAATCCACCAATTGGTGCTTATTTTTTTAGGTGCCGGCTTTTTTCTTTCTATTTTAATAACAGGGTTACGGTCGAGGTCGTTGGCTTTAATGGTAACATTTCCAATTTGAATACTACCTGTTTGATTTCGCGCATTTAAATTAACATTACCATTTTCGGCGTTCTTTTTTACAATATAAAAATTCCCAACTTTTACAGTGTCTTGTTTTACAAGTATACTATCTGTTTTTGTATAGCTACTATCTGATTGCGCAACCGCAAATAATGATCCAATACTAAAGAGTGTTGTGAGTACTTTACTTTTCATTTCTGTTGTTTTCTTTGTTTTTAAATAACGCGTTTGCTTTTCTAAAGAGGCCTCTAAATTTATCTTTATCGATTTCAAAAGCGCCAACCATAACAGATCTATTACTGCTAGCGGCTTCTGTATCGATGGTTTCAATAATTTCGTTTGGTTCTTGTGTTTCTGTTGCTTCGTTAGGTGTAATTGGAGTTGATGATATTTCAGCAATAATAGTAGGCTTTATATCTATAATTGAGCCGTTGTAACTTGGTATGACCCTAGCTGTTTCGGTAGCTGTAACAATCGTCGCAGTTGGGATAGCCGAAGATTCTATGTTTTGAACGGCCCTATACTCCAACGTATTTTTGCTTATACTGTTTTGACGGGTTTCAACTTTTGCAGCCGCATTTGAACCGGTCTTTGCAACAGCATTATTTCTTATTGAAGTATTTGTTGGCGCATTATTTTTAACAACTGCAATCGGAGAGTCTTTCGAAACTTTATTTTTAGAAATACTATTTTTAGATACCGTAGATCCTACTTTTTGATCAAGCATGCCATAGCGAACCATCATAAATAAAAATACAGCCGCAGCAGCTACCGCCCACCACTTTAATAAAATTACTGGTGCCTTTTCTTTTTCTTTTTTAAATAATTTTTGTTTGTTAGGGTATACAATGGTTGTTGGTTCTACAATAACCGGAAAAATATTTTTATAGAGTAGGGCTTTACTTGGACAAGTAATCGTTTCAATGTCTAGTTTGGTGGATTGTAATAATTCTAACTCTTCTTGTGCTTCCGGGTGTAACGCCACAAATGCAAGCAGGGCATCTGTTTCACGCAGATCTAATTCTTCGTCGATGAAACGGAGTAAGAAATCTTGGTAATTATGTAGACTTATGTTTTGCATATATATTATAACACTTGCTGCGGACTAATTAAATAATTTCTAAGCTTTAAACGGGCCCGGTGCAAATAAACGCGCACCTGATCTGTGGTAAGCTTTGTGATTTCTCCAATTTCCTCGTAACTATATCCTTCGTAATCTTTTAATAAAACCAAACTGCGCTGCGTTTCATTTAAGGTAGCGAGTGCGTCGTGCAATACTTTTTTTAAAGCCTTGTTTTCTTGATACGCCGTTTGTGTATCGTTTTCAAAACTTTCCTGTAAGGTTATACGTTTTGCTTTTCGGGTATGGTCTATGAGTAAGTGATAGGCTACCGTAAACAAATAGGATTTAGCTTTTAAGGGCTCCACACTGTCTTTGTGGATCCAGAGTTTTTCAAAGGCAGATTGCACAATATCCTCTGCGTCTTCGGTGTGGCGAAGGTTTTTTACGATAAAGCGGTACACATTATCGGCATATAGCAGCACAGATTCGTTGTAATCTTTCTCCGTCATAGCTAAAACACAGTTGTTTTGGTCTTTTCTGTGGGTATAACGATCTCGGCTATAAAAAGTTACAGGCTAGCTCAAAAAATTAATAATCAATCACTTGTTCTTTAATGGCCGCTGGAATTTCGCGCCATTCGTACTGCTGATTTCTTAATTGAGGTTCAAAACCGGCCTCTTTAATAGCTTCCTGCATGGTTTTATAGGTAAAACGGTGGGGTGCACCGGCAGCGCTCACCACGTTTTCTTCAATCATAATAGACCCAAAATCGTTGGCGCCACTATGTAAGCATACCTGGGCAGTTTGTTTACCCACCGTGAGCCAGCTGGCCTGAATGTTTTTGACATTGGGTAGCATGATACGGCTAATGGCAATCATGCGTATATACTCGTCGGTGGTGGTTAAATTATGTACCCCTCTTATACGTGTAAGTAAAGTATCTACGTCTTGGAAAGTCCATGGAATAAATGCTAAAAATCCTTTCGCATGTTCCGGTTTCATACTCTGAATTTCACGGATGCGCGTTAAGTGAATAAAACGTTCTTCGAGTGTTTCTACATGACCAAACATCATGGTAGCACTGGTGGTAATATTTAATTTATGCGCTTCGTGCATGATGGCAAGCCATTCGTCGGCACCACATTTTCCTTTTGAAATTAAACGTCTTACACGGTCCACTAAAATTTCGGCACCGGCGCCTGGTAGTGAGTCTAAACCCGCTTCCTGTAAGGCTTTTAGCACATCGTGGTGACTCATTTTTTCGAGCTTACAAATATGTGCTACTTCTGGGGGCCCAAGTGCGTGTAGTTTTAGTGTTGGATATTCTTGTTTGAGCGCTCTAAACGTTTTGGTATAAAAATCGAGCCCTAAATCTGGGTGGTGTCCACCTTGTAATAATAATTGATCGCCACCATACGCTAGTGTTTCTTCAATTTTTTTACGGTAGGTTGGCATGTCGGTAATGTATGCATCGGCATGACCAGGTATTCTATAAAAATTACAAAATTTACAATTGGCTAAACATACATTGGTCGTGTTTACGTTACGGTCAATTTGCCAGCTCACTTTGCCATGCGGCACCTGAATTTTGCGCAGTTCGTCTGCTACGTGCATGAGTTCGGTGAGGGGGGCCTGTTCAAACAAAAACATCCCTTCTTCGATGGTCAAAAACTCAAAATTGAGGGCTTTTTGGTATAAATCTGCTAATTGCATGCTTGCTTATTTTAAATAATGGGTACAAAGGTACTACCGAATAGTTCAAGTTTTAAAAATAGCTAACAGCGTTGTATGTACTTTTGCAGTCTATTTTAACTATTATGATTCAATTCGATCGCT
>CANHHX010000013.1 GCA_947461125.1 Bacteroidota bacterium
GCGGCATGATCCTACCCGAAAAGCCCGTTTCCATAAGCGCTACCGCGCATTATATTTTAGGGGCCTACAAAAATGTGGAGGAATTAACCGGCGTAGAATTTGGGGAAGACTACCTCTGGCATATTAAAAACCCCGAATTAAGCGACTGGTTCCCGCATTCCGAAAAACCAGCCATCGCACTTTCCATTTTTAAAGAGTTTTACCCAGCTCGTCAAGTAGAATTTGCAACCGATTTACAAATAGCCCTACACTACGAAGGCCGTGATTTAACGGACAATGAGGCGTATAGACACCTTCTCGAAAAATATAGTATTTCACCCGAAAGTTTTTATGAAAAACTTAGCAGTGAAACCTACAAAGACGAGGCCCACTATGAGTTTTCACTGGTTAAGCAATTACAAGTAACCGGATTTCCATGTGTTTTATTACAGGTGAATGAATCAAAATTTCATTTGCTAGCAAGGGGTTACACCGATTACGAAACACTGAAATCTCGACTTGATCTAGCATTAGGGGAAGCAGCAAAAACGATTTAGTGGTTTTTTAACCTGATTTTACCTTTACTTTGCACAACGTAAACAAAGCATATGGAGTATAGTAATTTAGTATCAATCTCTGGCCTTAGTGGTCTATTTGAAATGGTGGCGAGCAAAACAGATGGCGCCATCGTAAGGTCATTAGAAGATCAAACCACAAAGTTTGTAAGTAGTAGAGTGCATAATTTCTCGCACCTAGAAAGTATCGAAGTGTATACCGTTCGTGATAATATCAATTTGGTGGAACTTTTTCAAACCATGTTGGCTTCAAAAGAGGCCCTTCCTTCCGAAAAAGACCCTGCAGCTATTGTGGCTTACTTTAAAAAAGTATATGCCGACATGGACTTTGACCGTGTATATCCAAGCGATATGAAAAAGATGGTAAAATGGTTTGGCATTTTAAAGGCCAACAACATTGAAATGAAATTAACCGAAGAGCCAGAAGACGAAACCGAAGCATAAATCCAATAACAAATTATAGAAATCGCAACAACTAACCTTGTTGCGATTTTTTTTGCCCCTACCTACCCAATAAATTGCTAGAAATCTTACATTGTGACACTCAATAAACGGCCATGAAAAAATTCTTACTCATTACACTTTTAGGATGCTCTATTTTATCTAGTAAAGCACAACGTTTTTCAGAAAAATCGGAGGCATCTGAAACTTGGGTAAACGCTCAGTTTAATAAATTAACCCCCGAAGAGCGTATTGCACAACTTATGATTGTAAGAGCACATAGTAATTTAGGGGAGGCCCATGTAAAAGAGGTAACAGAATTAGTAACTAAATTTAATATAGGCGGTTTGTGTTTTTTTCAGGGTGGTCCAATCAGACAAGCTGTGTTAACCAACACGTATCAATCACTTGCAAAAACGCCACTTATGATTGCTATTGATGGCGAGTGGGGCCTTGGCATGCGCCTTGATAGTGTTATTAATTTTCCAAGACAACTGATGATGGGCGCCGTTAATGATGCAAAACTTATTTATGAGTTTGGCCGTATTGTGGGTGAGCAGTGCAAGCGCATTGGTATTCAAGTGAATTATGCACCGGATGTAGACATCAATAACAATCCAAAAAACCCAGTAATCAACGATCGAAGTTTTGGAGAGGATAAATACAAAGTAGCACAGAATGGTGTAGCCTATATGCGCGGTATGCAAGACGTTAATGTAATGGCTTGTGCTAAACATTTTCCTGGGCACGGAGACGTAGCCGTAGACTCGCATTATGATTTACCCATTATTCAAAAATCTAAAAACGCACTTGACTCCTTAGAATTATATCCTTTTAAAGAAATGATAAAAGCGGGTGTAGGTAGTGTTATGATGGCACACCTCTCTATTCCTGCATTAGATACCACTACCAATTTACCCACATCACTATCTGCAATAGCAGTTCAAAATTTACTACGAAAAGAACTTGGATATAATGGCATTACATTCACCGATGCTCTTGAAATGAAAGGTGTCAGTAAATTTTTTCCTAAGGGAGAAGCGTCTGTTATGTCTTTAATTGCAGGCAACGATATGCTATGCTTACCCGGAGATATTGAAGGGAGTATTGAAAAAGTAAAAGAAGCCATTGCGGCCGGAAAACTAAGCTGGGAAGACCTTAACGAAAGGGTAAAAAAAGTATTACGTGCTAAATACAATTTAGGCCTCGCAACTTTACAACCCATTGACACTACAAACATTGCAGCCGATTTAAATGCATCAACCAATGCACTTAAAGAAATACTTGCTAAAAAAGCGTTGACCGTTTTAAAACTTGAGAACAAAAAATTACTACCACTACAAGCAAAAAATACAAAAACACTCTACGTTGGAATTGGCATCAATAAAGAAAATAATTTTGCCACTAGCATCAAAGATGCTTACAATGCAGATATTGTTTTATTTGATTATGCAGATAGCACTAGCAGGGTTGATAGCATTGCCAAATTAACGAGTAACTATGACGCTGTTGTAGTTGGGATGCATAATTTTAATAGACGTCCAGCCAATAATTTTGGCATATCGGCTAATGCCGTTGATTTATTATCAAAACTTCAAGGTTCAAACACCATCAATTTTTGTTTTGGAAACCCATACGCGATTGCAAATCTGTGCGGCGCCAACAATGTTGTAGTTTGTTATGAAGATGATGAAATCACACAAAAAGCAGGCATGCAATTACTACAAGGCGCTACCCAACCAGAAGGTAAATTACCTGTTACTGTTTGTGAAAATTTTAGTTTTGGAAGCGGTATCGAAACCACCAGTTATTTTAGAACAGCTGTCCCTGAAGAAGTGGGCATGAGTAGTGTAGGGCTACAAAAAATTGATAGCATAGCAAAGGCAGCTATTGATAGCGCTGCCATTCCGGGCTGCGTGGTACTCGTTGCCAAAAATGGAAAGATTGTCTACAATAAAGCCTTTGGCACCAGCAATTACAATAACAGTGTTCCCATGCAAACGGATATGGTATTTGATTTGGCTTCTGTAACAAAGATTTCTGCTACTACCGTTGCTATTATGAAGCTTGTTGAAACCAAAAAAGTAAAACTGCATAAAACCATTGGTGATTATATTCCATGGGTGCGGGGTTCAGACAAAGCATCTATCAAAATTTCTGACTTATTATTACACCAAGCTGGACTTGTTCCGTTTATTACTTTTTATAAAGAAGTATTAGACCCTGCTACCAATAAGCCCTCGCCCCAATATTTTTCTACAACCGCTACACCGCAATTTCCAGTTCGTGTTGCGGAAAATGTATACCTCCGAAAGGATTGGCAGGACAGTATGTACGCACGTATTTTATCAAGTAGCACGCCTACACAGGGCAAATATGTATACAGTGATAACGATTTTATTTTTTTAGGAAAAGTGGTTGAATTCGTTACTGGCATGGGTTTAGATGCCTATGTGAACGAAACTTTTTATAACCCGCTTGAGATGCATAGTACCGGCTTTTTACCAACAGCAAAAATGCCACTGAGTAAACTTGTACCCACCGAAGTTGAAACGCATTTTAGAGCACAACAAATGCATGGTGACGTACATGACGAGGGTGCTGCCATGTTTGGCGGTGTGGCTGGACACGCAGGACTGTTTAGCAATGCCTATGATTTAGCCAAGCTCTACCAGATGCTATTAAATGGTGGGGTATTAAACGGTACACGTTATTTCAAAAAATCTACCATTCAAAAATTTACTGCGTACAGTTCTACTATTTCAAGAAGAGGATTAGGATTTGATAAACCTGAAAAAGACAATGCGACTAGAAAAGAAGCCTACCCTTCTAAAAGTGTATCTCCTGAAACCTATGGTCACACTGGATTTACGGGCACATGCGTTTGGGTAGATCCCACAAAGCAACTGGTTTATATCTTTTTGTCAAGCCGGGTATCTCCAACAAGAAACAATACCAAATTTGGTAGGCTAAATATTAGACCCAATATTCAAGAAGCTATCTACGGCGCAATTCAATAAAATAGGTTACCTTACTGCCAAGCACTATTATTAAAGTGCGCGGTGCTCATGATATCCATTGCCATTGTAGATGATCACCGCCTCATGCGGGCTGGACTTGCCAATATGATTGCTGGATTTAAGGGTTATAAAGTAACCATTGAAGCGGGCAACGGACTTTTGTTTATTGAATCCCTCAAAAAAAACAAGGCCCCTAGCATTGTACTACTCGATATTAATATGCCAGAAATGGACGGGTATCAAACAGCACAGTGGATTCGACAAAATTTACCCGATACAAAAATCATTGCACTTAGCATGTATGAGAATGATTACGCCATCATACAAATGCTAAAAAATGGATGTCATGGTTATTTATTAAAGAATTCGGAACCAATGCTACTTTATACCGCCTTCAACGAAATAAAAAAATACGGTTATTTTAGCAACGATATGGTTTCTGATAAACTCATACACTACATTGGTGACGAATCGGCACTCAAAAAACAACAGGATCAAGTCAATCAACTAACAGACAAGGAAAAAGCCTTTATGAACTGGGTTTGCACCGACAAGACCTACAAAGAAATTGCCGATATCATGTTTATTAGTCCGCGCACAGTAGATACCTACCGGGATCATTTATTCAAAAAACTAGACGTTAAAACAAGGGTTGGCCTCGCATTATTTGCAATTAAAAATAACTTGGCAGAACTATAGTTTTTATGAATTAATTTTATTGCATGTTACTGTTTAAGCGAAGTCTATTTTTTATTGGCTGTTGGTTGCTAACATTACAAGTAATTGCACAAGCGCCGCCTATTGGAAGCTGGCGCGTGCACCATAGTTATGCTGGAACTTTACAAGTTGTAAATGGTGATAAAATATATACCGCTACCCCGCAAGCTATTTTTAGCACCAATAATTCCAATCAGTTCGAATACTTTAACAAATTAACGGGCTTATCAGACGCTTCTATTGCTACTATTCAGTGGGATCATGAAACAGCGCAGCTGGTGGTTGCTTATACCAACAACAATATTGATGTCATTAAAGGAGGTCTTGTAAAAAATATCTATGACCTTGTAAGAACAAGCCGTATTCAAAAAATCAATTCCATCTATTGTGAAAAAGGGATGGCCTACGTAAACACCAATATAGGGGTTGTAGTAATTGACTTATTAAAATATGAAATAAAAGAAAGCTGGATATTAGGTGCGAATGGAAGTGCTTTGGAGGTTTTTTCACTTACTAAGGGTACTAGCAATTGGTATGCTGCCACTCAAAATGGTGTTTTTACTACTGCGGTATCAAATACAAATATTGCAGATGCGAAATCTTGGACCCTTTTTTATAACGCAGCCAATAACTTGCCCGTAAAAAAAATATACAGTGCCCCTACTGGACTCATCATTGAAAAAAATGATAGCCTGTTACTCATTCAACCTTCTGCTACTACTGCTTTATTTTATAAGGCATCGGAGCAAATAAAAGCATGGCAATTGAACGAACAAAAAATTATTATTGCTACTATACATACACAAACAAGTAAAGCGCGCGTATACCAATTCACCATAAACAGTTCCAATACGCTTGTTTATGAACAACCTGATTTTTTTATTAACCCGAACGACTGTATTTTTTCAAACGGAATCATTTGGATCAGTGACCAGGTAACGGGTCTGATTAAATTAGATCCAAGTAGCAATAGTTTTGTAAAAATTATTCCGGGTGGGCCAGGTGGTCAAATCACAACAGCGCTATTCGCTTCAAGCACAGGAGTACTAGCCGCATCAAATACAAAAAAAGGATGGGCTATTTTAGAAAATGGTAAATGGCAACCACAAAATGGGTTAGACAGTGTTACAGGGTTTCAATCCATCGGAATCAATCAACTAGACAATAGCATCTGGCTTACAACTGCTGAATTGGGCGTGGCTAAATGGAAAAATAACAAAGCGCAACTATTTAACCCCCGCAATAGCAGTCTTATGGGTACCGCAAACAATAGCTGTTTTACAAGCGGTGTAGTTGCGGACAGCAAAGGCAATAGTTGGGTAAGTAATTCAGGAACCACTAAGTCCATTCATGTATACCAACCAGATGGAAAATGGACAGGCTTTACCAATCCATTTGGTATTACCGATGTAGGTACACTTGAAATAGATGATATTGGACAAATTTGGTGTACTACTAAAAATGCAAATGGACTACTTGTATACAATCCTGGCAATTCACTAACTGCTAGTGCAGATGATAAATGGAAACAATATAAAGCAGGAGCAGGTATTGGTAATTTGCCAAGCAACCAAGTGAACTGTGCGGTTAAAGATAAAAATGGATTTATTTGGGTAGGCACCGATAGAGGTATTGGTATTATTCAATGCGCAGAAAATATTTTTATGCCAGCAGGATGTGAAGCACTATTACCTGTTGTGCAGCAAGATAGATTTGCGGGACTTTTATTTAAAGATGAAAATGTACAAACCATTGCTGTGGATGGTGCCGACAGAAAATGGGTGGGAACAAAAAATGGAGTTTGGCTGATTAGTGCCAGCGGAGAAAAAGTTATTTATAGATTTTCAGCGAATAATAGTCCTTTGCCTGGTAATGATATTTCTAAAATATCTATTGACCCAATAACCGGTGAAGTTTTTATGGCTACTAACAATGGACTTTGCAGTTTTAGAAGTACGGCAACAGAGCCCGTTAGTACACAAGAAAAAGTACTTGTATTTCCCAATCCTGTTGCGCCAGGATATAGTGGTAGTATAGCTATTAGAGGTCTAACAAACAATGCGCTTGTAAAAATCACCAACTTATACGGCGCACTTGTATATCAAACAAGAGCACTTGGTGGACAAGCTATTTGGGATGGCAAAAATACAAATGGAACAAAAGTAGCCAGTGGTGTTTACTTAGTTATTTGCAGAGACGATAGTGGTACTGAAAAAATTGCTACAAAAATTACGATTGTTCAGGGCAGGTAACCATTACTTTTTTTGAAAGTCATAAAACCTAGCTACTACAAATTTTAACGAGCCTTGTTCGCCAGGAGCTATGCGGTACATCAATCGGCGCATTTTGCCCGTAGGTTGTTGCACCCCATTTGCATCTTTTTCATACAACGGATAGGTGCGCATTAAAACCCCTTCTAAAAGCATATACTTATCCGCGCCTTTGTAACTATCACGTAGTCTTGGATCATCTAGTATATCTGGAAAAATAATGGGTGCGACTGATTTATTTTCTTGAGAACTAATAGCAATCACCGAACTTTTATTTAAGGAATCGATGGTAGCAACGTATAACAGTAATTCAGGAAATCCATCTTTATTTAAATCATCTACTTCTGCTCCAATTAAAACACCTTTTAATTCAAAATTAAAATCACGCGCCTCACTTTCAAAACCAACTGGATAAATGCTAATCGGATTTTTTTCGGAAGATTTATTGAAACAATTGATGCGGTAGCCTGCTTTGCCAACTTTCATAGTTGTATCTATGCGGCGGCCCTGCGCCATTAATACGGTAGGAATAAGTGCGAGCGCAAAAAAAAGGGTACGAATAAGCATGAATCGCATACGAAAAGTAGTTTATAGCACTAAATTAAAGAAAATAACGGTAGTTACATATTTCTTCTATACTGACCGCCCACTTCATACAAAGCCTCGGTAATTTGTCCTAACGAACAATATTTAACAGCGTCCATCAGTGATTCAAACAAGTTCTCGCCAGCGATAGCTGCCTTTTTTAAGGCCGCAATTTTACCAGGGGCGGCCTCTTCATTACGCTTCCAAAAAGCATGTAAGTTATCAATTTGTCTATCTTTTTCGATGGTTGTAGAACGAATTACTTCGGTAGGTAAAATGGTAGGGCTTCCCTTTTTATTTAAAAAACTATTTACGCCAACAATTGGAAGTTCACCAGTATGTTTTAGCGTTTCGTAGTACATACTTTCTTCCTGAATTTTATTACGCTGATACATTCTTTCCATAGCACCTAATACACCACCTCTTTCACTAATTTTTTCAAACTCAATTAATACCGCTTCCTCTACCAAATCCGTTAAGGCTTCAATGGCAAAACTACCTTGTATGAAATTTTCTGTTTTAGCAGTACCTAATTCTTTATTGATAATAAGTTGAATGGCCATCGCCCTTCTAACACTTTCCTCTGTGGGTGTGGTAATAGCCTCATCGTATGCGTTGGTATGCAAACTATTGCAGTTGTCATAAATGGCATAGAGTGCTTGAAGCGTTGTTCTGATATCATTAAAATCAATTTCTTGCGCGTGCAAGCTTCTGCCACTTGTTTGAATATGGTATTTTAATTTTTGTGAACGCTCGTTCCCTTTGTATTTTAATTTGATAGCTTTTGCCCAAATTCTGCGGGCCACTCTACCAATCACACTGTATTCGGGATCCATCCCATTGCTAAAGAAAAAAGATAAGTTAGGTGCAAAATCATCGATGTGCATACCTCTACTTAAATAATATTCGACATAGGTAAACCCATTGGCTAGTGTAAAAGCAAGCTGCGTAATTGGATTGGCGCCTGCTTCGGCAATATGGTATCCACTAATACTTACGCTATAAAAGTTTTGTACTTTATGTGTGATAAAATAAGATTGTACATCACCCATTAATTTAAGCGCAAACTCGGTAGAAAAAATACAAGTATTTTGAGCCTGGTCTTCTTTTAAAATATCTGCTTGCACCGTACCACGCACACTAGACAATGCTTGTGCTTTTATGGTTGCATACACATCGGGAGGTAACACTTCGTCGCCACTTAATCCAAGTAGTTGAAGACCTAGTCCATTATTACCTTCCGGCAGTTTGCCGCCACTATCCGATACCGCATACGTTGGCGGTGTGGAAGATCCATATTTTGTTTGCAATACTTTTTGAACAAGGTGCTGTGCATTATTTGCAGCAATCCATTTTTCACAAAGTTGATCAATAGCGGCATGCATAAAAAAGGCCAAAATAATAGGAGCGGGACCATTGATAGTCATACTCACCGATGTTTTTGGATCACACAAATCAAAGCCACTATATAATTTTTTAGCATCATCGATAGTTGCAATGTTTACGCCACTATTTCCAATTTTTCCAAAAATATCCGGACGCGTTGCAGGATCTTCTCCATATAAAGTAACACTATCAAATGCCGTTGATAACCGTATTGCAGGTTGATCAACAGAAACATAATGAAATCTTCTATTGGTTCTTTCCGGACAACCTTCACCGGCAAACATTCGGGTAGGATCTTCCCCTTCTCTTTTAAGTTCAAATACACCGGCTGTGTATGGAAATTTCCCAGGAACATTTTCTTGTAACTGCCACTTTAAAATACTACCACTATCGGAATAGGTAGGTAGCATTACTTTTGCAATTTTACTACCACTGAGAGATGTGGTCGTAAGTGGAATAGAAATGTTTTTATCTCGAATGGTATAAGTTAAAAAATCAGCGCTGTATTTTTCTACCACAGATGGCCACTGATCAATCAATGTTTTACAACTTGCATCTAACGCAGCTATTACTTTTTCTTTTGCTTTTGCAACCTCACTAATAGCTGCATCATGTTTAGGTGCTTCGAGTATGTGTAGGGTTCCATTTAACTGGTATAGTTGTGTTGCAAGTGCTGCCTGCTCCAATACCCAAGCATCATAAGATCTATTGTTAGTAGCTATTTCAGCCAAGTAGCGTACTTTATTGGCGGGTATAATTGGGGCTTGTTGTGCCACTTTTTTTAATGCTTCTGAAACCGGATTGATGCTAGCCGTTGGTGCAAAAACAATACCCGTTTTTGCTGCTACCGTTTCAAAAATTAAATCTACCAGTTTATGAATACCAGGGTCATTAAACTGCGCCGCAATGGTGCCTACCACAGGAAGTGTTTCATCTGCGGCCTCCCACAATTGATGGCTACGTTTGTACTGCTTTCGCACATCATGAAGCGCATCTTTTGCACCAGACTTATCAAATTTGTTCATGCAAATTATATCTGCATAATCAATCATGTTTATTTTTTCTAGTTGCGACGCTGCTCCATATTCTGGTGTCATCGCATACATACTCACCGAACAATAATCGGTAATAGAAGCATCGCTTTGTCCAACACCCGCCGATTCTAAAATAATAAAATCGTAACCTGCCGCTTTACAAATATCTATAGCACCGGATACATGTTTACTCAACGCAACATTTTCTGATCTTGTAGCCATGCTGCGCATGTAAGCCCTAGGATGCGCAATAGCATTCATTCTAATGCGGTCGCCAAGTAATGCGCCGCCTGTTTTTTTCTTGGAAGGATCCACAGAAATAACAGCAATTGTTTTGCTCGAAAATAAATACAGATACCTTCTTACAATTTCATCTGTAATCGAACTCTTACCTGCACCACCTGTGCCCGTAATTCCTAAGACTGGAATTTGGGTATTAGATGCTGTTGTATTTATTTGATGATTGTCGTTATTTTCTAAACGCGTAATGGCTCTTGCAACATTTCTTACATCAATTGGACCCCCTAATGTAAAGGGCTTAGTAAAATCTCCTTTGTCTTCAACTTCAAAATCTGATGCAGCAATTAATTCTTTAATCATACCCTCAAGTCCCAAACGTCTTCCATCATCCGGCGAATAAATTTTTGTAATGCCGTAAGCATGCAATTGTTCAATCTCTTCTGGTAAAATAGTACCACCGCCGCCGCCAAATATTTTGATATGTCCGTATCCATTTTCTACGAGTAAGTCACGCATGTAACTAAAAAACTCGATATGCCCTCCCTGATAACTTGTTACTGCAATTGCCTGTGCATCTTCTTCAATGGCACAGGACACAATTTCTTGTGCTGTTCTGTTATGACCCAAATGAATAATTTCCGCACCCTGTGCTTGTAAAATTCGGCGCATAATATTGATAGAAGCATCGTGTCCATCAAATAAACTTGCTGCGGTTACAATTCTAATTTTGTGCTTGTTGTCATTGTTCATAGTTACATCCCATTCAGCCGCAAAAATAATACTTTACAGACATAATATTAACAATTGTTAGTTTTATAAATCGAGGGCTTTCTTGTAGCTTAGACACAAATTTGCATCTAAATCAATCCTATGCAGTTTACGGTAGTTACAAATCAGGAAAGCGGTTATGAGGTTGTGGAGCTTCAAGACCATACATCAGGCGCGCGCGTTCAACTTTATTCGTTTGGCTCAATTTTAAATGCCTTTACCATACCCACCAAAACCGGACCCTTTAATGGCATTGATGGATTTTCAAATATTGAAGATGCTTTGGCAAATGCTACCGCAGGATTTAAAAGTTCAAAGCTAAGCCCTTTTGTATGCCGGCTTGAGCAGGGGAAGTATCGTTTCGATCAAAAAGAATATACAATCAAAGGATTTTATTTAGGAGAACACGCCATTCATGGACTCCTATTTAATGCTCCGTTTACAATTACGCAAACAAAATCTACTGCAACAGAGGCGTCGGTGATATTTAGCCATCACTACACAGGAACCGACCCTGGTTATCCTTTTTCTTTTACACTACATATTAAGTGGAAACTCAGCAGTGGCAACAGGCTTCAAGTGTTTACTACGGCTACCAATAACCATAGTAGCGCCATTCCTTTTTCGGATGGATGGCACCCTTATTTTAGGGTAGGCGATACCATTGATACGGCAACACTTTCCTTTACTACCAACAAGCAACTTGAATTTAGCGAAGACTTATTGCCCACCGGAAATGTCATTGAAGACAACAGGTTTATGGTAGGACAAAAAATGGAAGGTGTTTTTTTAGACAACTGTTTTTTACTTGATCAGCGTTCAGAAACGCAGCACAAATGCACCTTAAAAAATGAAACGGTTACATTAACCATAGCACCTGATAAACACTATCCTTATTTACAAATTTATACGCCGCCGCACCGAAAAAGCATCGCGATAGAAAACTTAACGAGCGCACCTGATAGTTTTAACAATGGTATTGGACTATTAATTATTGAACCAAAACATACATTGGAATTTTCTACTACCTACACACTCACAGCCAACGAATCTTTATAATTCAACTACCGCAGTGGTGCTAATTTCTACATTCACACCCCTTGGTAATCCTTTAACAGCAAAGGTTTCACGCGCAGGAGGCATATCCGTAAAATAGCTTCCATAGACTTCATTTACTTTTGCAAACAGCGACATATCACTTAGTAAAATGGTGGTTTTAACAATATGACTAAATGAAATTTTCGCTTCCGCTAAAATGGCGGCAATATTTTTCATCACCATATGTGTCTCTTCCTCAATACTAGTAGTGACTGTTTCACCGGTTACAGGATCAATTGGAATTTGACCACTTATAAAAATAAAACCGTTGGCCTTAATAGCCTGGTTGTATGGACCAATTGGCGCAGGAGCCAAATTTGTTTGTATTATTTCTTTGGGCATCTTTTTATTTTAAAGTTTAAGCAAGTTGATGATTTTCTATGAGTTTGCCAACCTAAATTTGCAAGTAAGCAACAAACAAAATTTCACCCTTATTACCATGGCAACATTTTTACTCATCTACACAGCAACTGCACACGCGAGTGTTTGCATGAGTAAAAACGGAGCAGTAGTTGCCTCTCTTGAAACCACCGACCAAAAAAGTCATGCTAGTTTCATACAACCTGCCATTGAAAACCTATGTAAGCAAACTGGTATTGCATTAAGTAGCATCGACGCCATTGGTATTAGTATTGGCCCCGGCAGTTACACAGGCCTTCGGGTTGGTATGGCAACAGCAAAAGGGATTGCTTACGCGCTTAATAAGCCACTAATAGGCATTAATACCCTTCAAATCATTGCAGCTGCGGCTAAACTTAAACACCCTAACCACCATGCAGCCATTTGCGCCCTATTAGACGCCAGAAGAATGGAGGTTTTCACAGGTATTTATACGCATAATTTAACGCCTACAACACCCAGTACTGCCCTTATTCTAGATCCTTTATCCTTTGAAAATGAACTCTCCAAAGAAGCCATTTTGTTTGTAGGAGATGGAGCCGAAAAATTTAAGGCCATTTGCCATCATCCCAATGCACATTTTGATACAAGTATCTACTATGGGGCATCAGACATGCTAGCATTAACCGAAAAAGCCTTTGCCTTAGCCGATTATTTAGACCTCGCGTATAGTGAACCGCTTTATATCAAAGCCTTTCATGATACCAGAAAAGCCTGATTTAATCTTATTTAATAATTTAAATTAAAATAATTTATTATAAGTTATTTCTACATTATCATTTTCTTAGTGTATCTTTATATGGCAATTAAGTTTATTAACCCCCCAATAACTCTTTATTGTCATGAGTAATTCATTACAATCAGTGGTTTTAAATAACGGAAAAGCGCCTGTAAAGGTTGATTTTTTGCATACCAAAAAAGCAGCACTCATACTTCGCTCCATTAACCACAAGCTTCGTCAACAAATCATCAAATTACTGGACGAAAGTCAGAAAATGACGGTTACCGAAATCTATGTAAAACTTAGACTCGAACAATCTGTAGCATCTCAACATCTAGCTATTTTAAGAAGAGCTGGTATTGTTGCAACTTCAAGAGAAGGCAAGTTTATTTTTTATTCTGTCAACTACACGCGTTTAGCGGAAGTTGTAGGATTTGTGGAAACACTCGTAGGGTAGTATTTTTATTTCACCATGTTTGTACAACAACTGTATACAGGCTGTATTTCAGAAGCGGCTTACTATATTGAAAGTAATGGTATTGCTGCCATCATAGATCCTTTACGGGACATTGATGCATACCTGCAACTTGCTAAGCAAAGAAATGCAACAATCAAATATATTTTTGAAACGCATTTTCATGCCGATTTTGTTTCTGGCCATTTAGACTTAGCTGCTGCAACTGGCGCTAGCATTGTGTATGGGCCCAATACAGTTACAAAATTTGAGATTACGGTTGCAAAAGACAATCAAGTTTTTGAGATAGGTGATGTAACCATACAAGTACTTCATACACCTGGCCATACACTTGAAAGTAGTTGTTATTTACTCAAAGATGAAACAGGAAAAGACCACGCGATTTTTACTGGCGATACGCTTTTTGTAGGGGATGTGGGAAGACCCGATCTTGCACAAAAAGACAACGAAATTACCATGGAAGAATTGGCGGGTATGTTGTACGATAGCCTACACGAAAAAATAATGCCACTCGCCAACGATGTTATTGTTTATCCAGCGCACGGGGCTGGCAGTAGCTGCGGTAAAAATTTAGGGTCCGAAACTCATAGTACCATTGGTACACAAAAGCAAACCAACTACGCCTTACAACCGCAAACAAAAGAAGCGTTTATAAAAGCTGTTACAGAAGGTCTTGCTGCACCTCCACAATATTTCCCTATCAACGCAAAAATAAATAAGGAAGGCTACGAAAGTTTAGATACGGTTTTAGCAAATGGTATGAAAGCATTAAGCGTTTCCGCTTTTAAAGAACTAATAACAACGTTCGAGCCCGTTATTTTAGATACCAGAAATGCAACACTTTTTACACAAGGTTTTGTACCTGGATCTATAAGTATTGGGCTAGAGGGTCGGTTTGCAGAATTTGCAGGGAGTATATTGCCCTTTGACCAGGCCATTCTACTCGTTTGCGAACCTGGTACCGAAAAAGAATCGATAGTTAGACTCGCGCGCGTTGGATTTGAAAACATCATTGGACATTTAGCAGGCGGTTTTAATGCGTGGGCAACTGCCAACGAAACCGTCGATTTGATTATTGATGTAGAAGCCGACGAGCTTGCTATGGATATCCCGTTTGATCCAAACATGGTGATTGTAGATGTTAGAAAAACATCGGAGTTTGATAAAGGTCATATCAAGGAAGCATTGACTATTCCATTAGATGAATTAACGGACCCTGCTAGCATGGCTAATTTTGACGACAATCAAAATATTTATATTCACTGCGCAGGAGGATACAGAAGTGTGATTGCTTCTTCCCTTATAAAAAGACAAGGCATCCATAATATCAGAAACGTATTGGGCGGATTTAAAGCCATTAGCGAACTGTCTGATAAATTTGACATTGAGCAAACCGTTATTGCAGAAGAAGTTTAAACCATCAGGTGGGCATATTTTTCTGCCTCTTCTGTCCATTTCCATCTGCGATGACTCCACAAATAATTAGAAGGCCTTTTCCGAATGGCGCCTTCGATTTTTTCTATTAATAATTTAGTGAGCGCGCCTTCCTTATAATAATTTGGAGCAGTGGTTACAAGCTCTAATTCTGCTTTATAATAACCTCTTCTAACAGGATAAAAATCAACAAATACAACGGCAGCATTACTAGCACGCGCTCCTTTTTCTGGACCTAATACAAAAGGTGCAGGTTTGGTAAAAAATTTGGCCCAAAACGCACGATCTAACCTGCCTGGATTTTGGTCTGCTACAAGCGCAAGGGCATACCGTCCACTTGCATATTTTGGAAAATTATTTCGAAACTCTGAGGTAGAAATTAATATTGTACCGAAACGACTCCTCATTTTGTACATAATTTTATCAATTACTTTATTGGAGAGTGGCATATACACGCCAATAAATGGATACACCGATTGTTTTGCAATACCAAGATTTGCAAATTCCCAACTAAAAAAATGGCCAGCTACCAATTGAACATTCTGTCCGGTAGCATACAAATTATTGAGTACTTCAATATCGATTGAAAACCTTTTACTAAACGCTTTCTCGCTCATGCTAATGAGCTTTATGGCTTCAATAAACGTATCTACAAACTGATGATAAAAAGCTTTCTCAATTTTTTTTCTGTCAAGATCAGATTTTTCTGGAAAAGCAATGAGTAAATTTTGTCGCACTACTTTTTTACGGTACCCTATGATGTAATATAGTATTCCATAAATACCGTCCGATAAAATATACAATACCCGCAGTGGCAATAAAGAGATGAGGTAAAATAAGGCGTAAACAATGGGATACATACATTACTAGATTAAGCAGGATCTACCCATGCGTCATGTTCTTTTAATAAATGAATGAGTTCATCTACTGCAATCTCACTATCTACATTTTTTTTGACAACCTCTTTACCCTTATAGAGAGTGATTTTGCCTGGACCACTTCCCACATAACCAAAATCGGCATCTGCCATTTCACCAGGACCATTTACAATACATCCCATGATGGCAATTTTAACGCCCTTTAAGTGATTGGTGACAGATCTAATTTTTGCAGTTGTTTCTTGTAAATTAAATAAGGTTCTACCACAACTAGGACAAGAAATATATTCTGTTTTAGATATGCGTGTACGGGTAGCTTGTAATATGGTAAATGCAGTAGCATTAATAAATGCTTCTACACTAGAATTTGAATTGTAATTTCTACCACTAGTGTCCTTAGAAGCATTGGCTATTTGCGCTGCATAACTTTTTGATGTTAAACCCAAACAAAGTCCATCTCCAAAGCCATCTAATAAAAGGGCGCCTGCTTCTGTTGCAAAATGAATGAGGTGTTCATCGGTTGTATTCCAATCACTATCAATGGTAATCACCACTGGGTTATTGATTTGTTTTTCTTGAAGCGCCATAAACATTCGGCGGATAGCAGGCATTGCATGTTTATGTTTGCTACTAAGACATAATATAGCAGTTGGATCATTTGCAACCGCATCAAGGTGTGTAAAATCATTGATGGGTGTTTCGTCACTAAAACAATCCATCATTACAAAATTTTGTTTTGGATGCTTTGCAGTTTCAGCATCATAACCGGCTCTATCAAAAATTGGAATGTACTTATCCGTACTATTTTGAGTTGCCCAAGTAGCAGGATACACAATTACTTTTAACGTGCCTGGTAATTCAAACTCAATAAGCTGATGACCTGTAAAAATATAATCAGCTGCTTGATCTCCAATATTCCATTTATCGGTAACCGCATCGTAGGTATAACCAATAGCCGTTAAATGCGCTGGTTCAATTTTTTCAATCTTACTAAAATCGGCAATAACAATGGGCACTTGAGCGGCGCCAACATTAGATACTGCCATACTATGTCTACGTTTGTAAACAAAAGGATCATAGGTAAGTTTTTGAACGGGAGGTATCACTCCATTTGAATTGCTAGCTATTTGCGTATACCTTTTTACAAGATCTCTACACACCGGAATTTCAAATTCAGGATCTTCTGTTAAACTTACGCGAATCGTATCACCAATACCGTCTTCTAATAAGGTACCAATACCAGCAGCGCTTTTTACACGTCCATCTTCACCATCACCCGCCTCTGTTACGCCAAGATGCAAAGGATAACATTCATTGAATTCAAGTTGCATTTGCTGAATGAGTAAACGGTAAGCCTGCACCATTACTTGTGGATTACTGGCTTTCATACTTAGCACAATGTTGTGGTAATCATTGGCCCTTGCAATACGTAAAAATTCCATAGCACTTTCCACCATACCCATTGGGGTATCGCCGTATCTACTCATGATACGGTCACTTAGTGAACCATGGTTGGTACCAATACGCATCGCCGTTCCGTGCTCCTTACAAATTAATACAAGTGGGGTAAACCGCTCCGTAATTCTTTCAATTTCCTCGGCATAATCTTGGTCAGAATATTCGATGAGTTCAAACTTTTTCTTATCCACGTAATTACCTGGATTGATGCGCACTTTTTCTACAATGCGGGCAGCGATTTCTGCTGCATTGGGCGTAAAATGAATATCAGCAACAATAGGTGTATCATAACCTCTTCGGCGCAATTCATTTTTGATATTCAATAAATTTTCTGCTTCTTTTTTACTCGGTGCCGTGATTCTAACAAGTTCTGCCCCTGCCTCAATACACCGAATGGTTTGCTCCACAGTAGCTGCGGTATCAAGCGTATCGGTGGTGGTCATGGTTTGAACACGTATCGGATGGCCATTACCTAATTTGAGCTGACCAATGGTCACCTCTCTTGTTTTAAGACGACTTATTTGTGTTAAAGATGGACAGTAATTTTGCATCATAAAACTCATTGAAATAGGTTAACGTTTACCTTCAAAAAAACCTTGGGATTTTAATATTTTATTAAACACGGTCATACTCGCAGTTTTTATATCAGTATTAGCGGCGCCTTCTGTTTGTAATACAAAAAAGTAAGGGTGTTTGTTTTCTTCAATCCATCCAACAATCCATCCTACCGCCTTACCGTTTTGCTTATAGCCAAACCCAGTCTTATAACTTAATTTATAATTGGTGTTAGCTGTTTGAAGCATCAACATTTTAACCATTTCTTGGCTTCGCTTTTGAAAAGGCAATTGACCAAAATATAATTTTTTTACAAGTCCTAGTTGTTCATCAGGAGTAATAACCAACTTATTGTTATACCAGAATGAATCTATGGCGGAACCCATACTTTTAGTGCCATATTGCAAGCTATCTAAGAAGTGTTGCATGGTGTCTTTTCCAATCCTTCTGGCCACTTCCATAAAGTAAGGCGTTGAAGTTTGTTTAAAAGCACTATCCATGCGAATTGGACCAGCACTATCCACAGAAAGTATCATTTTATCATCTACGATTCTTCCGGTTTCGATACCTACTAGTGCATTCACAATTTCAAAAGTAGAAAAAGGAACATAACTAGAGTCTTTAAACTGCGCTAAATTATAAATATAAAACTCACCAGATCCATTATCAAAAAGTCCAAAAGAACCTGTTGTTGCGGTCTCATCAAAATATTTTTTATACTCATTTTGAAGGGTGACATTGTTGGGAGAGCAGGCTTGCAATACCAACAACACGATACTTACAAAAGTAAGTGAAAACGAACTGCTAAATTTTAAAAAACGCATGTCTTAATTTTATAAAAGAAAATTATTCTTTTTCGATACTGATTAATTCTACATCAAATACAAGTAAGGAACCTGGACCAATTGATGGACTTGGAGAACTATCTCCGTATGCTAAATCTGAGGGTACATATAATTTCCATTTGCTACCAACAGTCATTAATTGTAAAGCCTCTTGCCATCCTTTAATAACGCCGTTAACTGGGAATACAACTGGTTCACCACGATCCATTGAACTATCAAAAATACTACCATCCAATAAGGTACCATGGTAATGACATTTTACTTTATCTGTTAATTTAGGCCTTGTCGTATCTGCACCCGCTTTTACTACTACATACTGCAGCCCAGAAGGAAGGGAAACAACACCTGGCTTTTTTGCATTAGCCGCTAAAAAATCAACACCCGCTTTTTTAGCACCCGCCGATTTTTGTTCGTTTGCCTTTTGAACAAATTCACCAATACATTTATCTAGCACCGCTTCTGGAAGTGCAGAAGCCTTACCACTAAACACATCACCTATTGCACGGTATAAATTAGGTAGGTTAATCGCATCAAAACCTTGTGCTTTCAAATTTTGTCCAATACGAACACCAAGCGCATAACCAGCACTATCGGCACTATTTTTAAAAACCCCCATTGGCTTTAATGCAACGGTAGGTTTTACAGTAGTTGAGGGTTTGGCTGCGTTTGTTGGGGTAGCTTTTGGAGCAGTTACTGCTTTTTTAACTTGCGCATTGGCACCAAAAGAAGCAAGTAATAAACAAATAAAAAGACGTTTCATGTATTGTTTTTTAAGTATCAAATGTAAATAAATAGTTAGTCATTTAGTAAAGCGGCTACCGCATTACTTGCAACTGCAAAATTAAAGCCAGCAAGCACTTCTTGCATCATTTTTTCAATTTTATCATTACACAAATTACCCATACTACCCTCGTGGGTGTGATTTAAAGTGGTACTATACGTAAAATTACCATTTTCGATAGCCATACCCACTTGTTTATAGGCATCTCTAAAAGGAACGCCTTGTAAAACTAGCTTGTTTACAGCTTCGACGCTAAACGCATATTTATACTTTTCATCGAGCAAAATGGTTTCTTTGACCTGAATCGACGCAAACATCAATTGTGCCATGGCAAAGCAATCCTGTAAGGTTTTAAATGCCGGAAACAAATGCTCTTTGAGTAATTGTAAATCGCGGTGGTAGCCAGAGGGTAAGTTAGTGGTCATTAACATTACTTCGTTAGGTAATGCTTTGATGCGGTTACAATGGGAACGGATTAGTTCAAAAACATCTGGATTTTTTTTATGCGGCATGATGCTTGACCCGGTAGTAAGCGCTGCTGGGAAAGCTATAAAATCAAAATTTTGATTTAAATAAAGACAGGCATCCATACTCATTTTTGCCAGTGTATCTGCAATATTTGCAAGTGCCATAGCAGTAATGCGCTCTGCTTTACCTCTTCCCATTTGAGCATACACTACATTGTAGTTCAAGTTTTCAAAACCTAGCAAAACGGTAGTAACACTTCTACTAATAGGAAATGAAGAACCATAACCAGCAGCAGAACCAAGTGGATTTTTGTTGACTACTTTATAGGCACTTTGTAAGGTAATTAAATCATCCACTAAACTTTCGGCGTAAGCACCAAACCAGAGTCCAAAGGAGGATGGCATAGCAAGCTGCAAATGCGTATAGCCTGGTAGCAAGTGGTTTTTATATTTTTCACTTTGAGTTTGTAGTAATGTAAAAAAGGATTGAACAGTTCCTACAAGCTCCATAATTTCATGACGTAGGTATAGTTTTAAATCCACTAACACTTGATCATTTCTACTTCGAGCGCTATGAATTTTTTTTCCGGCATCGCCTAGTTGCTCTGTTAACAAGACTTCGACATAAGAATGGATATCTTCTACCCCTGCTGGTAGCGCAAAACCTGGCATGGTTACCTGCTTGTAAATATTTTTTAATGCAGCGTCAATTAACTGTGCTTCAGATGATTCCAACAACCCAACTTGTGCAAGCATACGCACATGTGCCAGCGAGCCAAGTACATCAAAGGGTGCAAGCATGGCATCAAATGCTGGATCGTTTCCAACTGTAAAATTTTCTACCGCTGCTGCTACGTTTGTATTTTTTTGCCAAAGTTTCATCGTTCCTATTTTTTTGAAGTTGCTATTTTGAAAGTAATACCTGATCTAACAATTCAATATATTGTTGTATGCCGTTTTCTATTTCCTCTACAAATACAAATTCATCTGCGCTATGACTTCGTGCAGAATCACCAGGACCCATTTTTAAAGCAGGAAATGAAACAAGTGCTTTATCAGATGTAGTTGGTGAACCGTAGGGCTTACTACCAATAGCGATGCCCGCTTTAACCAGCGGATGATCTAGTGCAATCTCCGAAGATTTAAGACGCGTACTTCTTGGCGTTACAGTTACCGCTGCATTATTTATTTGTACTTGAAGTTCTTCTAAAATTTGTTCAAAAGTATAGCATTCATTCACCCGCACATCTATAACCATTTTACAATCGGGTGGGACTATATTATGTGCCTTATTGGTTGTTTCAATAACAGTTACGGTTTGCCCCACCGGACCTAATAATTCAGATACTTTTGAAAACCTATAATTTTTAAAAACATCGATGACAGGAAGTGCATCATATATTGCATTTTGTCCTTCGCCTCTTGCCGCATGTCCTGCAATACCTGGTACCACTACGTCTAACACCATTAATCCACGCTCTGCTACTGCTAATTGCATAAGAGTTGGCTCCCCAATAATCGCGCAATCAATCACTGGCAATTGCGGTACTAAGCTTTCAATCCCATTTTTTCCTGAAATTTCTTCTTCGGCAGTACCTGCAAAAATGAGGTTGTACGATAAATTTTCCTGGTTGTAGTAATACAAAAAAACATGTAGTAATGATACAAGTGATGCACCCGCGTCATTACTTCCTAGGCCATACAGTTTACCGTCTTTAACAATCGGGGAATATGGATCTATGGTATACCCTGCATTGGGCTTTACGGTATCGTGGTGAGAATTTAAAAGAATCGTTGGCTTTGAAAGGTCAAAGTTTTTAGTAGCTGCCCAAACATTGTTGAGGTGTCTATGAGGTGTTACCCCATTTTGTTTTAGGTAATCATATAAAATGAAAGCAGTAGCATCCTCCTCCTTACTAAAAGAAGGCGTTGCAATGAGCTTTTGTAGTAAAGCAATTGCAGCAGGCGTATAGGTATGTTTATTCAGTTCCAAGTTTGATTAATTTTTTAGAATGGTTGTACCAGTTTTTCCAGCAATAAGCTTTTCAATATCTAATGCATCTCCAATGAGTACCCTACCTACCCCTTTTTGCAAAGCTTCAAAAGCGTTGTCTAGTTTTGGAATCATCCCTTCATTTATTTGACCACTGGCTTTAAAACTAGCATAATTTTGAGGATCAATTACCGAAATAACACTATCGTTATTCTGGATATCTGAGAGTACGCCTTTCTTTTCAAATGAGTATACCAAAGACACATCATATACACTACTTAGTGCAGTAGCAATAGCCTGCGCCATGGTATCAGCATTGGTATTTAATAGCTGTCCTGCGCCATCATGTGTAATGGGGGCTACTACAAGAGATAAGCCTGCATCTAATAACTGTACAATTTTTTCAGTGTCAACTACATCAATGTCACCCACAAACCCATAATCGGTAGTTGTGTTTATTCTTTTATGTGCTTTTACAATATTAGCATCTGCGCCACAAATACCAAGTGTATTTATATTTTTTGATTGAAGCGCTGCTACTATATTTTTATTAATGTATCCAGCATATACCATCGTTACAATTTGAAGGGTAGCGGCATCTGTGATTCTTCTACCATCTACCATTTGCTGTGGTATATTTAAATCGGCAGCCATTTTTGTTGCCAATTTGCCACCACCATGAATTAAGATCTTCTTTCCATCTACTGCTGCATAAGCAGACAAAAAAGAAGCAAGATGTACTTCATTGTCAATGATATTTCCGCTAATTTTTACAATGGTTATTTTTTCCACGCTTACTGGTTTGAAGTTAAAATAGTGGATAATACGGCTTGTGCGGCCCAAACCCTGTTACCTGCTTGTTTAGTAACTAAACTACATGGGCCGTCTAATATTTCATCAGAGAGTTCTACGTTTCTTCTTACAGGTAAACAGTGCATCACTTTTGCATTATTGGAATAGATTAGTGATTTTGCAGTTAGCATCCACGCAGGATCGGTACTCAAAACATTGCCATAATCGTTGTAAGAACTCCAATTTTTCACATACACAAAATCGGCGCCTTCAAGAGCAGCAGCTTGGTCATGTGTAATAGTGGCGCCTTTGGTATATTTTTCCGAAAGCTCGTAACCTGCTGGGTGCGTTACAACAACATCCGCAAAATTGGCAGCCGTTGCCCACTGTGCAAAGCTATTGGCCACACATTGTGGTAACGCTTTTACATGTGGCGCCCAGGTTAACACTACTTTTGGTTTTTTAACAAGCCCAGTGGACTGTATAGATTCCTGTATGGTAATGATATCTGTTAATGATTGAAGTGGATGCAGTGTTGCGCTTTCGAGACTTACAACAGGAACGCCTGCGTATTTAATAAATTGATGGATAATTTTTTCGGCGTAATCTTCATCTCTATTTTGCAAACCTGGAAAAGTACGAATACATAATATATCGAAGTACTGTCCTAAAATAGGCGCAGCATCTTTTACGTGCTCTACAGTAGTGCCATTCATGATGGCGCCTTCTGCAAATTCTAAAGCCCAGCCTTCTTTGTCTACATTGAAAACAATTGCATCCATACCTAAGTTTTGTGCAGCCACTTGTGTACTAAGTCTAGTGCGTAAACTAGGATTTAAAAAAAGTAAACCCACGCGCTTGTTGGCGCCAAGGGATTTATCTAACAATGGATGTTGCTTATAGGCCAGCCCTTTATTGATGAGCGCTTGTATGTCTGTAACGTCACTTACTTCAATAAATTTTTTCATAACAAAGATTGAATGGCTTTTTGAAGTCTATCCAAGAATATATCAATTTCCTGTTTTGTAATGGCCAATGAAGGAAGTAACCTGATAACGTTTGGTTTAGCTTCTCCAGTAAAGACTTTAAATTCTTCGAGTAATACTTTTTTTAACGCTTTAATTTCATCCGGCACATCAAAACCAATCATAAGGCCCGTGCCTCTTATATTTTGTAGTTGTGGAATTTTTGAAAGCGCTTCCATTAAGTAATTACCATGATTCGCAGCATTTGCTAATAGATTTTCTTGTTCCATAACTTCTACTACAGCTAATGCAGCTGCACATGCCAAATGATTCCCCCCAAACGTGGTGCCTAACATGCCGTATTTAGGCGCAATAGTTGGCGCAATTAAAATACCCCCAATTGGGAATCCGTTACCCATACCCTTTGCCATAGAATAAATATCGGCATCCACGCCTGCTGCATCATGCGCAAAAAACTGCCCTGTTCTTCCATAACCACACTGAACACTATCCGCAATATATAAAGCACCATACTTGTCACATAAAGACCGAATGTTTTGTAAAAAAGAATTAGATGCTACGCGAATACCACCAACGCCTTGTATACCTTCTATAATGACAGCTGCAATGGTGTCACCCTGGGTATCAAAACAAGCCTGTAATGCAGCTTCATCATTAAAAGGCAAGAAAATAATATTGTCTGTTTCATTGACAGGCGCTACAATGGACGAGTTGTCAGTAGCAGCTACTGCAAGTGAAGTTCTTCCATGAAAAGATCCTGTAAAGGCAATAATTTTTTTACGGCCGGTAACAAAAGAGGCAAGCTTTAATGCGTTTTCATTGGCTTCGGCGCCGCTATTGCATAAAAAAAGTTGAAAATTATTTTTGCCGCTTACTGCTCCAATTTTCTCTGCTAACTGCGTTTGAATAGGGATAATAACAGAGTTGGAATAAAAAGCAATTTGATGAAGTTGTGTTTCAATGGCCGATACCCAGTATGGATGCGTATGACCAATACTAATAACAGCATGTCCACCATACATATCTAGGTATTCGGTACCTTTTTCATCCCATACATACGAACCCTTGGCTTTTGTAATGGTGATATGATTAAGTGGATATACGTCAAATAGCTTCATGTCTAAAAAAAGTTTGCTTTAAATAAAAGACCCGTTGTTTCTCCGAGTCCAAAAAGTAAATTCATATTTTGAACCGCTTGCCCACTAGCGCCTTTTACTAAATTATCAATAGCACTATGTACAACTAGTTTATTACCCTGCTTTTCAATTTGCAGTATGCATTTATTGGTATTTACTACCTGCTTTAAATGTATAGGCGTTTCAGATACCACCACAAATGGATGCGCCGCATAATAGTTCGCATACATTTCCTGAACGGCTTCGATTGGTAAACTGCAATCTAGTACAGAGCTGGTATAAATACCTCTTGTAAAATCACCCCTCCATGGCACAAAATGTAGGCCAGACCCTTCGCCGCTTGTACCAAGTGGGGCGTCTGCTTGCAAATGATTTAAGGATTGTATAATTTCAAAAACGTGCTGGTGATCTAGTGTTTTATAAGACTGAATATTATTAGCGCGCCAACTAAAATGAGAGGTGGCACTTAATGACTGTCCTGCACCCGTAGATCCTGTAATGCCTGTTGTATAAACATCTTGTAAGAGGCCTGCTTTTGCAAGTGGTAATAATGCTAATTGAATAGCCGTTGCAAAACAACCTGGGTTGGCAATGTTTTGTGCAGTGGTTATTTTTTCACGGTTAAGTTCTGGAAGGCCGTATACAAAAGTTCTATCCCCAATAGATGCGTTTTTCGTAAGTCTAAAATCTTGTGATAAATCAATGATGGAAACAGTCGAGGCAATCGCTACTTCTGCTAGTATTTTTTTTGCTTCGCCATGACCTACACATAAAAACAACACATCGATAGCATCAGAAAAAGAATTTGTAAATACTAAATCTGTATCGCCTACTAAATCTGTGTGGACAGCAGATACTGGCTTACCCGCATTACTACTGCTATGTACAAATGAAATATGTACTTCAGGATGATGAATAAGTATTCTTAATAGCTCGCCACCTGTGTACCCTGCTCCACCGGCAATACCAACATTTATTTTTTTCATGATTGGCTATTTTTAATGCTGTGGTAAATAGAGGTTTGATTGCCAAATATTTTAGAAAATCCACGAACGTCTTCGCCCGACCAACCACTATTCATTTCACCGTATTTGCCAAACTTACTGCTCATTAAATCAAAAGCAGATTCAATGCCAATCACCGTAAAACGGTATGGATGGAGTTGTACAAACACCGTTCCCGTTACATTTTCTTGTGCGTTTTCTAAAAATGCTTCTATATCGCGCATCACTGGATCCATAATTTGACCTTCATGTAACCAGTTACCATAAAACTGTGCCAATTGATCTTTCCAATTTAACTGCCACTTGGTTAATACATGTTTTTCAAGTGCATGATGCGCTTTCAAAATAACCATCGGTGCAGCTGCTTCAAAACCAACACGTCCTTTAATGCCAATAATGGTATCACCCACATGAATATCACGTCCAATACCATAGGCACCAGCAATGGTTTGTAAATATTGAATGGCTTTTGTGGGATGATCAAAACGTTTGTCATTGATCATGGTTAATGCGCCTTTTTCAAAATGTAAACTCACTTCTTCGGTTCCTGTTGCTGTTACTTGTGTTGGCCACGCAGACTCTGGTAACATACCCTTAGACGTTAGCGTTTCTTTCCCACCAACACTGGTTCCCCAAAGCCCTTTATTAATGGAATAGGCTGCTTTTTCAAAATTCATAGAAACCCCCTTTGATTTTAAATACGCAATTTCATCTTCTCTACTAAGTTGCATATCTCTAATGGGTGTAATAATGGTGACGCCAGGAATCATGATATGAAAAACCATATCAAATCGAACCTGATCATTACCAGCACCTGTACTACCATGCACTACCGCAGCCGCGTTCATCTTTTTGGCATGCTCCGCAATATGAAGTGCCTGACTCAGGCGCTCAGCACTTACGCTTAAAGGATAGGTATTATTTTTTAGCACATTTCCATAAATCAAATACTTAATAATGCTATCGTAATAAGACTCAACGGCATCAATAGTGGTATGTGTTTTTACACCCAGATTATAAGCATGGGCTTCAATATTAATTAATTCCGCTGCTGAAAAACCACCGGTATTTACAATCACACTATGTACTTCATAGCCTTTTTCGTCTGTCAAATATTTTACACAATAAGAAGTATCTAAACCACCACTAAATCCGAGCACTACTTTATCGCCTGCTTTTACTTGATATAATTCACTAGCCATTGTATTATTTTTTTTCTTTTTTTCTAAACCACTGCAACAAATTATTTTGCTTAAATTTCATGAAGCGCTCATAGAGTTTAGAATTACTTTTAAACTCTTCGGATGTTTCTTGGGTTGTATAATGATCCGCAGGATCATACAACATCGCAGTACACATACAATTTTTACGCTCTTTACTTAGTAAAATTTCGTAGTTGATACAGCTTTTACAGCCCGCCCAAAACTCTTCATCCTCTGTTAATTCACTGTAGGTAACAGGCTCGTAACCCAAGTCGCTATTGATTTTCATGACTGCAAGACCTGTTGTTAATCCAAATATTTTTGAGTTTGGATAACGCTCTCTCGATAATTGAAAAATAGTTTGCTTGATTAATTTAGCAACGCCACTTTTTCTGTGTGCGGGCGCAACAATGAGACCACTATTGGCCACAAATGTTTCATGACCCCATACTTCGATATAGCAAAAGCCTACCCAAGTGCCATCTGGTTCGATAGCGATTACTGCCTTGCCCTCTTCCATTTTTTTAGCAACGTATTCCGGAGTTCTTTTGGCAATACCAGTACCCCTGGCTTTTGCAGAAGATTCCATTTCGTCTGTAATGGTATGAGCATATCTAACGTCGCTAGCATTTGCTACGCGAACAATTATTTTTTGTTCCAACGCCTTCAATTAAAATTGTAGAATAAGAAAATGAAAAATAAAACGGGGGATTTTTTCACTGATAGGGGCAAGTGCCAGTTGCTCGTCCTATCAGCATCCACGTCGCGATCGGACCACAAGCCCAGCCACAGAAATAGGTCCCAAACAATTAGATGTTGAGTGGCACACAGTGTTTCTATATTGAAATGCTATTTTCACCAAAGGATATGATATACTTATGAAGGTGTAAAAATAGGTTAGTTTGTAGTAAAATAAGGGGTTTTCGACAAAAATCCTCATTTTTACTAACAGCTGTAAGCATTAAAAAGGCCACCCATTTATGGAGTGGCCTTGAACAAAATTTTGGGGATGCATTGCTATTGTCCGCTTCCTCTAAAAGTACGCATCATATTATTCATTTGACGCTCAGCGCCTGGCATTTGCATCATGCGCATCATTGGATTTTGAGGCCCTTGTGCGGCTCCAAATTTGCGAAGATTATAGGTAAAGCTAATCATGAAGTAGCGCTTTAAAACACGGGTTTGTAAATCCTGAATAAAGTTGCTTGTTACATTTCGAGAAATACTAATGTTTTGATTTAATAAATCAAACACATAAAATTTTAATTCGCCCGCTTTGTTTTTTAGCATTTGTTTGGATAAGCTTGCATTCCAAAGTGGAATACTTGTATTAAATCCTTCACTTCTTCCCGCATTATAAATGTAATCAAAGTCAGTTGATAAAACCCATCCGCTCTTAGAATAAATAGTTGCTTCGGTAGAAATGGTTTGACTAAAGAAGTCTCCATTTTGTTGAGGCTGTAAAGTATACCTAGCCATTGTTAAATTAGAGTTTGAAGAGAAATTCATATCAAACCCTTCTTTGATATTAGTAGTCCAAGAAATCGTTCCGCCCAAATTGGTATTGCGTGTAAAATTACTAATGCTATTTACGAGTGTTTGTGTTTGGCTTCGTGAAACATTAGCCATTAAGTTTAAATTGCTTTTTGGCTTTTTAATAGGGAAGCCATAATTGAAAAATCCATTTACATTATAGGTACCACTTAGGTTAACAGGCTTAATAGTTTGTACCCCACCACCAGAAATGGTTGTTGAATTTTGAATGTCATTTTCAATGAAGCTTCCACTCAATGTTGCAAAAATTATTTTTTGAGTGAAAATATCGAATGAATTAAATAAGAATCTAAATGAATGTGAAAATTGTTGCTTTAGATTTGGGTTACCTGTTCTGATAAGTAGCGGATTCGTATTGTCAATAACCGGCTGCAACTGTTCTGCGCTAGGCTGTGCCGTACGTCCATTGTAAAACATACGTAGGTTTTTAGACTTTGTAAAATCGTATCTGAAATTAGCAGATGGAAATAGATTTACAAAGTTTTGCTTCAAGTTGGTATTGGTGCTAATGTTTTTACTCACTAAATCACCAACTTGAAGTCCAGAGCCTATACTAAAATTATACTTCGCATTTTGAACGCGATAGTTAACTGTTAGTCTGTTCGCATTAAAAGTGTTTTCAAAAATATTACTCAAATTAGGAACTGCAATATCATAGTTACTAGTTGTCTTGTTATACCCAAGGGTTGCTCTGCCAGAAGTATTTACATTACTAGAAATATTATAATTGAATTCTAGTTGCTTATTTTTTGCTATTGGCTCTGTGTAGGATAAAGTAGCACTGTTATTTTTTCCATCGCGATTTGTGGTATATATCTGATCTAATGTGTCGATATAGTTACGAAAAGGCAAATTAAATTCATTCACAGAAAAGTTACTTCCAGATCCGTCATTGGTATTGTAGCTGCTATTTAAGCCAATAGAATAGGTTCGTCCTTTTTTTGCAAAACGGTGTCTAAACGTTGCTTCTAAACTTCCATTGATACCCTGATTGTCTCTTGCTGAATTAACGCGTGAGCTATTCAGGCTCGCGATTTTACCACGGGTTGAACTTGTTGTTTGAAACGTTTCAGAATGGGTATTTTGAAAACTTATATTAGGTCTAATGATTAAACTGTTGCTGCTATCAAAATTAGTTTCGATATTAAAATTAAGTCGGTGATTTTTATTATTGGTTACTGAACTTTGCACCTGCTTACTAAAAATAGAAGAGTCGGTACTGCCTGTAACCAAATTTTCAGTTAAACTATTTTGATCTCTATTGGTTGTTTGGTCGTTGTAAAAATAACTTCCAGAAAACTGGGTTTTAGGTCCCCAAGTATCTTTGTAATTTAAACCAGCTGCGAGTGTTCTTACAATACCACCACCGCCGCCTGTTCCAAGCAGTCCGCCGCCACCGCCGCCGCCCATAACCATAGTAGCACCACCACCACCGCGTCCGCCGCCGCCGGCACCACCAAATCCACCACCACCAAGTGAACCAAGCATGTCTTGTACAGAAAAGTTTTGCTTATTTACGTTATTGGCCTGACCCGTAAATGTAATTTGCTGATCTCCGTTAAACTTACTGATATTGATATTATTGTCATACAACGCTTCGTCGGTATTGGCACCTGCACCAAGTGCTGCTCTACCAAAATAACCTTTGCGTTTGTCTTTACGGGTTGTGATATTAATGGTCTTAACACGGTTACCGTCATCAAAACCAGTAAATGCACTTTGATCACTTGCCGCATCAAATACTTGAATTTTATCGATAATATCCGGAGGTAAATTTCTGGTTGCCATTTTAGGATCATCTCCAAAAAAGCGCTTGCCATCTACGAGTACACGTTGTACTGTTTCACCTTGCGCTTTAATACTTCCATCTTTATCTACTTGTATACCCGGAATTTTTTTAAGTAAATCTTCTGCTACTGCATTAGGTTTGGTTTTAAAAGCAGATGCTGTAAATTCTACCGTGTCTTTATTCATTTTAACTGGCGACTGTGTTACTGTTACGTTTCCTAAATCATTGGCCGCTGTTTGTAAATAAATTTTGCCTAAATCAACATTGCTATTTTTAGCTGAGAATGTAATTTTTTTAGAAAATGGTTCGTATCCCTGAAACTTTACTTGCACGAGCATCTCGCCAAAAGGTGCATTGTTAATGATAAAACTACCATCTGCTTTTGCGAGTGTAAACACTTCGAGTGATGAATCACTAGCAGCTAATACAACAATGGAGGCATCTTTTAAAGACTGCTTGTTTAAAGTATCAATTAAAATTCCTTTTACGGTAGCTACAGATTGAGCACTCGCAAAAGAAACTAAGAAAACAAGGGAAAGTAACGAGAGTAATTTTTTCATAAAAAGTTGCTAATAGGCGTTGCAAAGTTAATCTATCATAATAGACAGATATTGTTTAAAAAAGTTTAAAGGCAAGGTAGCAGGATAATAGGGCACTGTGATTGAATATCGGTGAGAACCCTTTGAATAAGGATAAAGTTTGTTAATTTTGTAAAACGATTTGAAAAACAAAATATTGTAACAAAATAAAACAATTCGCCATGTTCACCGGTATAAAACAAAGATTCACCCAATTAATTGTCTTAACAGTCGTTATTACAAGTTGTAACACTTCAGAAGCGCCAAAACAAGAGGTTGTAGATACTACCGCAGCACCTAGTATGGAAGCAGCAGCTACTAGTTTTCCAGTATCGATGGTGAACAACAAAAAAGATCCTACCTGCGGCATGCCTGTTACCGCAGGCATTTCAGACACAGCGCATTACAAAGACAAAGTCATTGGGTTTTGCTCATCAGGTTGCAAAGATGAATTTAAGTTAGCGCCGGATGCAAATATTGTTGCTGCCGAACTACAATAATTTTAACTGAATAAATATTCAACGTCTTCACGGGTGAGGCTTTTAACAAAGCCTTCATCGTCGGTGATGAGTTCACGTGCCAAACTGCGTTTGCGGTCTTGTAGTTTTAAGATTTTGTCTTCGACGGTATCGGTACAAATCATTCGGTACGCAAAAATGTTTTTGGTTTGACCAATACGGTGGGTACGGTCAATAGCCTGTTGCTCTACGGCAGGGTTCCACCAAGGGTCTACAATGTATACATAATCCGCGGCGGTAAGGTTTAAACCAACGCCCCCTGCTTTGAGCGAAATTAAAAATACACGACAGGATTCATCGTTTTGAAAACGCTGAATGGCACGCTCTCTTTCGAGTACGGTACTGCTACCATCAAAATATTCGTAATCCACACCAAGCTCGGTGAGCCGCTCTTTAATAAGTGCAAGCATCCCTAAAAATTGAGAGAACACGAGCGCTTTGTGATTGCTAATATTTTCTGTTATTTCTCTACCAATTTCTTCAAGCTTAACAGATACGTTCGGGAATTTTTCTTCGTCTTTTATAATAGAAGGGCTATCACAAATTTGTCGCAGCTTCATGAGACCTTGTAAAATCGTTAATTGAGATTTTTGAATGCCCTGATTGTCTACAACACCTAAAATTTTATCACGGTAATCGTTTCGGAAGGCTTCATAAATTTTACGTTGCTCGTCACCCATTTCACAAAAGAGTACCATTTCTTGTTTTTCTGGTAAGTCTTTGGCCACCTGCTCCTTGGTGCGTCTTAACATAAATGGATAGAGCAGTTTACGCAAATGATCTTTTTGTTCTTTTTCGCCAAATTTATCAATAGGAATAGAAAATTCCTGTTTGAAAAACTCGACACTTCCTAACATGCCCGGATTTAAGAAGTTCATTTGTGCGTATATATCAAATGTATTGTTTTGAAGTGGCGTACCACTCAAACAAAGCCTATTGGTTGCTTTTAAAAGGCCAGCCGCTTTTGTTACTTTACTGTTTGGATTTTTGATGGCTTGACTTTCATCGAGTACCACATAATCAAATGCCACTTCTACAAATTGTTTGATATCACTACGGAGTGTTCCGTAGGTAGTGATAATAATATCTGCTTCATTAGACGCGAGTGCATCACGAGAACGTCCGGCACCATGGTGCACATAAAAACTTATGTTAGGCGTGAATTTTCCAATTTCATTTTGCCAGTTATACATAAGCGTGGTAGGACAAACCACAAGCGCTTTTAAGGTACCTTCTTCCGATTTTAAATGATGTAAGAAACTGAGTGCTTGTATGGTTTTACCAAGTCCCATATCATCGGCTAAGATGCCACCCCAGCGCACTTCTCGGAGGTAGTTAAGCCACTGAAAACCACTTTCTTGGTATGGGCGCAATACTTCTTTTAAATGCTTTGGCGCAGGGATATCTTTGATGGAATGATTTTCTTTGAGGCGCTCATATTTTTCTTCTAACTGAAAAAATAATTCTTCCTCGTCGCGCTGCAAATAAAGTTCTTCAATAACACTAAAATGATATTTGCTTAACTTGATATTCTCGGAACGACCTTCACCCACTCTAAATAAGAGTGAGTACTTTTTAATCCACTCTTCTGGTAAAATACCCAGTGTTCCGTCCTGAAGTGGAACAAATTGTTGCTTGCTAGCAAGCGCTTTTTTAACGTCTTCGACACTTACTTTTTGCTCCCCAAAATGAATTTCAACTTTAGCGTCAAACCAATCGGTGTTACTGCTGATAAATATTTTGGTAGAAGGCTTTGCGGTATTGAATCTAAAATTTTTGAGCGCTTCAAATCCAAACACCGGAATACTCATGTCTTTAACGGCGTCTACAAATAAAAAGAACCAGTTGTTTTTTAAAACTTCTGACCCTTTTAAGGCTAGCAAATCATTTTGTTCGGGTCTTACAAAACCTGAATGCAAAGATTCTATTTTTGATATAATACGTGCTTCCGTTTCAAGGTTGCGCTGTATCATTAAAATTTTATCGGAAAGCGGAACAATGATTTTGTCTTTATCGATAGCGCGCACTTCAAAACCTTGATAAGAAAAAACGGGCTGAAATAACAAATAGTCACCGCGCTCTTTGAGGTGAATACTTATTTCTGGTGTAATATTATTAAGCTCTTCTTTTTCAACATTCCCAAAATGAATATGGTACATTTTAGAAAGCGGTAATACAAAAGTTTGTAATTTTTCGGCCCACTCTTCTTTGCGAATAACAATTTTACCACTTGGTAAAAAAGACTCCATCATTAAAATATCGTCCGATTTTTTCCAAGTAAAATACTGTTGATGGTATTTAAAAAGTAATGGGCTTACGCATTCATTTTCTGAAATATTTACGTCGGCGAGTGGGAGCTTTACACGGCACTCGATTTCATAAGCTCCATTTGCGTATTGGATTTCAAAGTAAGGGGCTATAAAATTACATACCAGCTCAGCGGGCTCTAAATTAGCCGTTACAAACTGTTTATTTTCAGGTAAGGTATATACCAAAAGGCTTTCGCCACAGTGTTCAAATAATTTTTTAACTTTTGGATGTAGGTATTCGTTGATCAGGGTTCTGGTTTCTTCGGGGAGTTGATCATCATGCTGCTGCACAATATTTTCCCAAATACCACTAAATGGCGAATTGCGGTCAAGATACCTGCTCACCTCAGCAGGCATTAATTTTCGAAGCTGCTGTACGAGTGATTTATCCTGTTCATCTAGCATTTCTGTATTAATGAACCTTGCAAGGTCTTGCTTTTCTACTTTACCTAAAAAACGTTGTTGGTCTTCGTCTACTTCCCCCTCTACAATATCAAACTGTGTAAATGGATATTGAATACTGTTTGTAGAAATGACAAGTCCTAATTTTTGAAAAGTTTTACCTTTTACCCTGGGAACAGACTGGTCAATTTTTTCCGTTTCTTTTTCGGTCGCAATAAAATCAGGCTTTTTAGGCGCGATAGAAATAGCTTCGTTGCCTAATGGAAGCGCCACTCGTTTTATGGATGTATCCAATACACGTAAAAAAGGTTTACCTGCGGTGTAGGTGAATTCAAATTTACCGGTTAGGTCATCTGACAGAGCATACCCGTAGAGTGCTAATAATTTATTTTTTTCTTTGTCCCAGTTTCTAATGGTATCAAAATAACCAGGGCCAAACTTATTGAGTAGTTGTAAAAAAATAATGTTTTTATGTACGCAAAGTGGGTGCTCTGTTTCAGATCCACAATTGCAAGAAGTATCAAAATTACGCTCTTCATTTTTTTGAATGAGTAATTGATACGTATGTCCTTCATACACCAAAGAGGCTGTAACCCGCTCCTCCTTTGCTTCTAAGATGGTTGCTGAACCTGTTCGTAAAAAATTACTCGCTTCTTCAAAACTAGTTTGATCCGAAAGCATTTTGATTTGCTTGAGATCTAGTTGCTTCATTTTAACAACCGTATGCTTTTGATCATACGCCGCTTCATAGTTACCAAGTTGATTGCGGTCTAATAAATCTTGCAAGTGAAATAAGGCTCCCGCTTTATGTCTACAAATTTCTGATAAGTTATAGGGGCATGCACAGCGAACCGACAAAAATTTTGGATTTTTAAATTGAGAGACACTCACCTTGTAAAAAGTAGCATACCCATCATCCTTAACCCTAAAATTTACATTACCCATGAGGTCGTCATACTCAAGTAATTCTACATTACCCAACGAATGAATTTTCTTGCCTCTTCGGATTACCTCTTCGGTACCATTATTATAAATATGTTTGACCAAGTAAGGTAGCGCCATAGTGCTGTTCTAAATTGCACCCTGTTTAAAAAGGGCAATTTGCGAAAGTACGAAAAAGCTGCTAATTGGCGCGTACTAAATCTCCGTTTTTATAGATAGGAAGCACCGGAGCAACGTCTTTGGTAACACAGTAGGTTAGGTCAGCTTCTAACCCATAAGATGCTAGGCGGTGCCAATGGGTAGTTTTTTGGATAAATGTGGTGATATCTGCTTTATGCAAATTGTATAAATCATTTGCCATGAGTGAACTATCACAATGGATGGTAAAATGATCTTTGATTTGTTCAATAACAGCGCCTGCAAACAAAACATCTTCGATATTAACGCGATCTTTCCAGGCAGAACAACCGAGTACAACCGGCTTGTTTTGTGCAATTAAATGAGCGCAAACCGCAGATAAATTAGGGAATGAACCCGTAATAATTTGATCGGCACCATTGTTAAGGGCCATATGTAAAAGCTTGGTACCATTGGTTGTTGTAAGAACCAAGGTTTTACCTTCGATAAAACTACGCGGATATTCGGCAGGAGAATTTCCATAAGAAAGCCCTTCAATAATTTTTCCATCACGCTCACCAGCTGTGATACCGCCGGTTGCTTTTCCCACTTCAATACACTTGTTGACATTGTCTACGGGGATAATACGGTCGGCACCATTGTAAAGCGCCGTTGCAATGGTAGAAGTAGCCCTAAAAACATCAATAACCACTACAATGCAATCACTGACATTGTATAGTTCTAATAATTTGGGCGATAAGATGGTATGTAAATGTGGCTTAGACTGATTCATGAGGCTGCAAATATAAAGCCAAATGAGTGAAAATAAAAAGGCCAGCGCAAAAGCGCTGGCCATAAAAAAGAACAGAGGGGCTATCCTTTTTTTGTAAGAATGAGAAGTTCGTTGGCATGTACTTCGGTAACATATTTTTTAACACCGTTTTTATCGGTGTAATTTCTGTTAACGAGTTTGCCATCAATAGCAACTTCGATGCCTTTGACTAAATATTTTTCGGCGATTTCGGCAAGCTTGCCCCATGCTACCACAGAGTGCCACTGTGTTTCGGTGACTTTTTCGCCGTTGGCATCTTTGTAGATTTCGTTGGTAGCTAAATTAAGATTGGCTACTTTTTTACCGCCTTCAAAATTTGTGATTTCGGGGGTTTGACCTAGATGTCCAATAAGTTGGACTTTGTTTTTAATTGCGTTCATACATGTCTGTTTTCATATTTGCGATAAACAAATAGAAACATTAAACAGACACTAGCAAACAGTGTAATCTTATTCGAGTATAAATTCTAAAAACCAGAAAGAATAATTACGCAAAAGGGAACTTAACCACTTTGGCTTTAACCATTGTATTTCTAATATCAATGTAAATTTCAGAACCTACCACAGCATGTGCAGTAGCCACGTAACCCAGTCCCACAGCCTTTTGTAGGCTTGGCGCCTGTGTGCCGCTTGTTACTTTTCCAATGACATCACCAGCTTCATTTTTAATATGGTAATCATGTCTTGGAATACCTCTATCAATCATTTCGAAGCCTACTAATTTTTTAGTAACGCCAGCCGATTTTTGGTTTTCAAAAAATGATTTATTGGTAAAATCTTTGGTGAATTTTGTGATCCATCCAAGTCCAGCTTCGAGTGGAGATGTGGTATCATCAATATCGTTTCCGTATAAACAAAATCCTTTTTCTAAACGAAGTGTATCACGTGCACCAAGTCCAATTGGTTTTAAACCTTGCGGTGTTCCAATTTCAAAAATGGCATCCCAAATTTTATCGGCAGCACCATCATTATCCTCAAAATAAATTTCTACGCCGCCAGAACCTGTGTAACCAGTTGCACTCACAAGTACATTTTCAACACCTGCAAAAACACCTTTTGTAAACGTGTAATATGGTAGGTTTAAAATATCCATCTGGGTAAGTGGCTGCAATATTTTTGTAGCGTTAGGACCTTGAATGGCAAGCAAACAAGTTTTATCGCTAATGTTATGCATTTCTACACCCGCTGTATTTTTTGAAACAATCCAGTTCCAATCTTTTTCGATATTTGATGCGTTTACCACGAGCATGTACACTTTGTTTTGCTCCACACAGTAAACCAGTAAATCATCTACAATTCCACCTGTTTCGTTGGGTAGGCAACTGTACTGCGCATGTCCATTTTTTAAAACAGAAGCGTCGTTAGAAGTTACGCGCTGAATTAGGTCTAATGCACCCTCTCCTTTTAGGATAAACTCCCCCATATGACTCACGTCAAACACACCCGCATTGGTTCTTACGGCCGCATGCTCGTCATTAATGCCTGAATAACTGATAGGCATGTTATATCCAGCAAATTCAGCCATTTTTGCGCCAAGTGCCAAGTGCTTTTGTGTAAACGGAGTGTTTTTCATAACAGTACATTAGATTGGCTGCAAAAATAAGGGGTTTATCTATATACCATCTTAATTATTGGTTAAGACTGAAACCGAGAAATCAAGAGTTTAATGGCATCAAATCCAAAAGCAATGGCTTTTACGGTGTCCGAAACACTAGACTCTTTTTTTGTTGAATTTCTGTTTAGGTTATCGCCTTTTTTATCCAACTGTTTTTTTATGTCGTCGGCTTCTTTTTGCTTTTGCTCCCAGGTTTTTTTGAGGTCATTTTCTATTTGTTCGCTTTCACGCTTGAGTTCTTCTAAACGGTTTTTTAATTGTTCAGGATCTTCCTTATCATCATCTGATGCTTTCACACCATCTACTCTTTCTAAACCTGTTGGCGTCATAATATATTCTACGTCATAGTTATAATCAAACGCATCTTCATCGTTGTACCAATTAGAGTTGTCGCCATCAAATGGAAAATCAATATTAGGTCCCGTTTGAGAGCGTAACCCTCTTTTATCTACGCTTACTCTAACTTGTTCCCAGACTTTGTTGCTAATTTTAAAACGCTTACCCACAGGAACCGCGAGTGTCATGATAACGTGTTGGTTTCTAAATTTATCTGTTTTATTAATGGCAATACCTTTGTCTAAATACAAACTACTATCTTGTTGATTGAGATCAAAATTAATTTTGCTGGCAAGTCGTTCAGCTTCTGCTACTGATTTACCATTACTGATACGTACATATTTTACTTCAAAACTATCAGAGGACGCTTTTACAATGCGGATGCGCAAGTTTCTTACATACACGGTATCACTATCAAAGAAATTGAATGGCTCAAGCTTTAACCAAGTATGGTTATAGTATTTGAGTTTTTGTTGCGCGCTTACTTCTAAATAATTAACCTTCGCATTAGCAAGTTTATAAACTTCTTCCCTCGGATCATTTTGCTTAGAAAAACTTTTGGTAAGCGTTGCAAAAAAGAGTGGAATAAATATCCAACTCAGTGCCCACAGCGACCAAAAGCCACCGCGTACCCAAGCATTTGCTTTTTTAATGCCCGCAATTTTTCGGATGATTGCAGTCACAATTCCTATAACAGGAACCCATATAAAAAATACGATAATGGCATAGGCGTACCAGTTGTGTGCGCCATCTTCTAAAATAAAACGGCGTAATGGAAGTAACCCGGTGGTTGCAATACCTACCCCAAATAAAGCGGCTAATACAGAAATGGTTATAACACCGAGTACAAAATAAACAAAGGCCTTAAATAAAATAGTAATGGTACGACCTGCAAAATGCAAACAACCTCCACGCTGCGCAGGCTCAGGAGCTGCATTTGCGGCTGTTGAAGCTGCTTGCGCCTCGCGCGTTTTAGCTTTATTATACACCGAAGATCCCCAGTTTTGTGCTCTTTTGCCAAAACCTTCCATATCGGTTTGAATGGTATTTTTAATGCTATTGATGTCTACCTTTTCACCACGCATTTCCAATTTATCGGCGGTGGTTTTAGCTTCTGGAAGCACCAACCACAGTACGATGTATACAAAAACAGCACTCGGGCTAAATGTTAATTCAATAAAATTAGGGAAGTCATCAAATTCCCAAAATTGAAACAAATGAAAATGATTCCAATTTAAAACAAGGAGTATACTAGGCACTAAAAATAAAAGTCGAATGTAAATTACTTTAACATCAAAATATCTAGACAAGCCGGCACACACACCACCAATTACTTTCGCATCAATGTCTCTAAATAATCTTTTTCTTGCACCACCAATTTGATTGGCTGAAGTATTAGGAACAGCAATCCATAAAAGCACATAAGCAAAAAACGAAATGCCAAATAGCAGCACCCACAATACACGCACAAGTAGTGGATCCAGTTTTAAATAATTAGCAATACCGGCACATACGCCACCAATTAATTTATTTTGCTCATCGCGGTAAAGTCTTTTAGGATTTTCGTCGTTGTCTGAAAACTGCTGTTGGTTTGCGTTTGAGGCACTTGCACTCGTAGTTGCCTCAAAGCCATCCTGTGCTTCAAAATCGGCGGGACGACCAATACTTTCGATAATTAAACGCATGTCATCTTCTGTGATGCATACGGCGCCTTTTTTTAAACGGTCGTCACAAAGTTCTGCAATACGGCATTCGATGTCATTGATGATTTCATCTCTACCTTCTTCGGCATCAAAATATTGACGCAAACTTTCTATGTATTGTTTTAATGTTTCGTAAGACGCTTCTTCGATAGGAAGGATACGACCTTGGAAATTTATATTGATTACTTTTTTCATGGATCAAAATTTTAAAGCAGTTATGCTTCGGTGTTAGGGGTTTGGGGTTGTGTTAGTAATGAAACGGCATTTGCCATATCGTTCCAAGTTTGTAATAAAACAGAAAAGGCTTCTTTGCCCGCATCCGTCATTACAAAATATTTACGTGGTGGTCCACTCACACTTTCTACCCATCTGTAATTTAATAAACCGGCATTTTTGAGCCTGGTTAGTAGCGGGTACAAAGTCCCTTCTAGAATGTGCAAATTGGCTGCTTTCATTTGGTCGATAATATCACTCGGATATACTTCACCTCTATTAATGATAGACAGGATGCAAAATTCTAAAACCCCTTTCCGCATTTGCGATTGTGTGTTTTGAATATCCATTGCTGTTAATTGAAACACAAAGATGGGATATATTTAGTACTATGCAAAACATAGTACTAAATATTTTTGACACAATGTGGCAAAAAAATAACTAACTATTTGTAAAACAGATAGTTAGGTAAATATATTTTTCCGAGGATTTTCCCTAGATCACCACCAATTCGTAAAAATCACCCGGTTGTAGGTAGGTATTTGCCAGACTTTGAAGCTCCTGAGGGGTTACTGATTTGATGGTTTCGATGCTCTTATAAAAGTAGTTTTCGTCTAGTCCATTGAGCACATAGTTTTTCCAACGGCCTATCAGCTGGAATGGACCATCCAAGTCACCTAATAGTGAGCCAATCATATAATTGCGGACTAAATCAAGTTCCTCCCTATCTACCGGCTCGTTGCGAAGGATTTCCATTTCTTTGATCACTTCTGCTATGGTAGCTGCACAAACATCACGACCCGCTTCGGTACTAATCATCCATGCACTAGCGTGCACATGGTTTTGAAAATAACTATGAATACCATAGGTGTATCCTTTGTCCTCTCTAATATTACTCATGAGCCTCGATCCAAAAAATCCACCAAAGAGTGTATTGAGTACATGTGCTTTTTGAAAATCGGGGTGGTGTCTATTTGGAAAAGGTCTGGCCATTCTAATAGCACCTTGCACACCATTTTCATCATTGATAATTTCTACCTTTTTTTGTGACGCCGTTACAATAGGATGTTCAACCACTGCGTTCGGCTCCGCGCGCAAAGGCAGTGTGCCAAAGGCTTTGTTAAGCATCGACTCATAACCTGTTGGCATTTTACCGGCTACAAATATTTTACAACAGCCGTTTAAATAATACTGTTTATAAAATGCTTTTATAACATCCGTATTAAGTGCATCATAATCTTCGGCGTTCGAATAAGTGCCATAAGGATGGTTGATGCCAAATAAATATTCGTCAATTAAACGGTTGGCAATAAAATCACATTTTTGTAAATTAACAGACAAACGCTGTTTTTGATTTTGAATATAAATACCCAATTCTTGTTCTGGGAAAATACTGGTTTCAATAATTTCACGCACCACCGGAAGTAGGGTTTCAAGGTGTTTACTTAAACAGTGCAGGGTAAGACTTGCCGTTTCGTTGTAGCAACTTCTATTTAAATAAGCTCCATGAAATTCAAAAAAATCATTGATTTGATAGGCCGTTTTAGATGTCGTGCCATTTTTGATTAAAAAATTGGTGGTAGCTGCCACCATGGGCTGCTTATCATACCAATTGCCTGCATCAAATACCCATTCTACCATCACCACGTCCTGCGCACCGGCGTTCATGGCATAAACCGGCACTTTATTGTCCAGTGTAAACCGGTCACAATTTTTTAATTGCAAATCAAAATGAACCGCCTCTTCTATCGTTGGAGTAATTTTTCTATCTAACATGTTTTATGATTGAGCGTGATACAAGAGTGTATTTGAATTGTTGTTTGCAAAAATTTTATTGGCATAATCATGAATGCTATCAATAGTAATAGCTTGGTATTTTTGAAATTCCGTATTCATCATGCTAGCGTCACCTAGTAATTCATAAAGCGCAATACTACTTGCTCTACTCATAACACTCATGTCTTCAAAAGCAATCACACTCTCTGTTCTATTAATTACTTTTTGTAACTCTTTTGCTTCAATTTTTGAAGCCTTTAATTTTTCAATTTCTTCATCTACTGCCTTTACAGCTGTTTCCATAGAAACACCTTTCACAAGTTTTCCATCCACCGATACAAGGCCCGCATCTAAACTTCCAAAATGGTAACAATCGATGCTAGAAAAATATTGTTTTTCTTTTACCAGCGTCTGATACAACCTAGACGCAGCGCCGCCTCCCAGTATTTCAGTGAGTAAATCGGCGGCGTAATAACCAGGTGATAAACGGGCGTCCATATGCCATGTTTTTACAAAAGCATCGAGTGGCACATTGGCCTCCACTTCTAATTTTCTTGCTTCTGTTTGCAAAGGCTCAACGGGTAATTGACGTTCATATTTTCTGCCCATTTCAATAGGACCAAACCACTTTTCTGCCAAACGTTTTACTTGTTCTAGTTTCACATTTCCTGCCACCACTAAAATGGCATTGACAGGACGGTAATGTTTGAAAAAGAAATTTTTAACGTCATCAATTTTTGCATTTTCTACATGCGATAATTCCTTACCAATGGTCATCCACCTATACGGATGCACGGTGTATGCCAGTGAACGCATTTTATGCCACACGTCGCCATAAGGTTTATTGATATAATGTTCTTTAAATTCTTCGCACACCACTTTGCGTTGTGTTGCCAAACTTTTTTCACCAAATGCCAAGCTTAACATGCGGTCACTCTCCAACCAAAAAGCCGTTTCAATATTTTGAGCCGGCAATTGGCAATAGTAATTGGTAAGATCGTTGGTGGTATAGGCATTGTTTTCACCCCCCGCACGCTGTAGGGGTTCGTCATACTCTTTAATATTAATGCTGCCCCCAAACATCAGGTGCTCAAATAAATGGGCAAAGCCTGTTTGGGCCGGATCCTCGTCTCTGGCGCCCACATCATACATTACATTCACCACCGCCATGGGTGTTGAGGGGTCTTCGTGAACCAAAACCCTTAATCCGTTGTCTAATACAAAGCGATCGAATTGAATCATAATAGTTAAAATAGACTGCAAAAGTACATACAACGCTGTTAGCTATTTTTAAA
>CANHHX010000014.1 GCA_947461125.1 Bacteroidota bacterium
AAAGATCTTTTAGTTTATGAATTAACGTACCAACTCTTTCCATTCTATGTAATACATTTGGGGTCTTAAATGGGACTGGTATCCGCTCCTATTTAACGTCTAATCTACAAATTTATTTGATACATGTTCATAGAACCTAACATAACAGGGGAGAAAAGAGGCTGGATTGAAGTGATTTGCGGCAGCATGTTTAGCGGCAAAACCGAAGAACTCATTAGAAGGCTGAAACGCGCAAAAATCGCCAATTTAAAAATTGAAATCTATAAACCAGCTCTCGACACCAGGTACAATGAATCAGAGGTGGTAAGCCACGACGCCAATAGCATACCTTCTATACCGGTAGACCATGCTCAATCTATTTTATTACTTGCTGGAGATGTAGATGTAATTGGTATTGATGAAGCGCAGTTTTTTGATGCAGAAATTACCATGGTTTGTGAAACCTTGGCCACCAGAGGAATCAGGGTGATTGTAGCTGGGCTCGATATGGACTATTTAGGTAAACCTTTTGGGCAAATGCCTAATTTATTAGCCGTTGCAGATTACATTACTAAGCTGCATGCCATTTGTATGAAATGTGGCAATATCGCGCACGTATCATTTAGAAAAACAGCCAACGAAAGCCAAGTATTACTTGGAGAAAAAGATACTTACGAACCACGTTGCAGAAAATGCATGCATGAAAAATAAAAACGCCATACTTGCTTTATTACAAAAAGATTTTCTGCTAGAACTCAGACAGCAGTATACTTTGTATGGTATTGTACTCTATGTTGTAACAACCATCTTTGTGGTGTACTTGTCGATGGGGCAACCAGAAGATCAAGTATGGAATGGATTATTTTGGGTGATTCAATTGTTTGTTTGCGTTAACGCTGTTGCTAAAAGTTTTTTACAAGAAGGAAGTGGCCGTATGTTATACTTCTACTCCATTACAAGTGCTCAAAATTTTGTACTCGCTAAACTTATTTTTAATCTAGTACTCATGCTTGCCATGAGCTTATTAAGCCTAGCTATTTTTACATTATTACTAGGAAATCCACTCACGCATGCCCTTGTATTTACGGGCATTGTTTGCCTAGGCGGCATGAGCATAAGCTTGGTATTTACTTTTTTAGCAGCCATAGCAGCAAAAGCACAACAAAACGCTGCAATGATGGCTATCATGGGCTTCCCGCTCATTATACCGCAGCTTTTACTCCTCATGAAAATTTCAGTAACCGGCTTTTCGTCTGTGATACAAGGCGGCTTTATACAAATGGTAGCGATGCTAGTTGGACTAGATATATTAGTGATTGCATTAGCCCTTATTCTATTTCCTTTTTTATGGAAAGAATAAGACCGCATCAATCTTTACATTAGAATCTTAAGTGTCTTACAGTTTGTCCTTTATTGATGAGTTGCTTTAAAGAATCGATGCCAATTTTTAAATGATTTTCTACAAAAGCACTTGTCACTTTTACATCACTGGCTTCTGTTTTTACGCCTTCTGGAACCATGGGCTGATCACTCACTAAAAGAAGCGCACCCGTTGGAATTTTATTGTAAAAACCAACCGTAAAAATTGTAGCTGTTTCCATATCGATTGCGTGGGCCCTAACGCGTTGTAAATATTCTTTAAACACATCATCATGCTCCCAAACTCTTCTATTGGTTGTATAAACGGTGCCAGTCCAATAATCAACGTTATAATCTCTAATGGTTGTAGATATCGCTTTTTGTAGGGCGAAGGCTGGCATGGCAGGTACTTCTGGCGGGAAGTAATCATTGGAAGTACCTTCGCCTCTTATGGCCGCAATAGGCAAAATTAAATCGCCTAAACTATTTCGTTTTTTTAGTCCGCCGCATTTACCCAAAAACAAAACTGCTTCTGGTTCAATAGCGGTTAATAAATCCATCACCGTTGCAGCGCCCGGACTCCCCATACCAAAGTTAATAATGGTTATACCCCCAGCTGTGGCGCATTGCATAGGACGGTCTTTTCCTACCACTTCTACCCCATTCCAAGAAGCAAATAGATTGATATAATTGCTAAAATTGGTAAGCAAAATATACTTTCCAAAATTTTGAAGCTGCTCTCCGGTGTACCTTGGAAGCCAGTTGTTTACAATTTCTTCTTTCGTTTTCATAGGTTGTTATTTTAACCCAGTGTGGGTATATTTGAAAAAAGTTAATTGGCTAAATTACAAAAAAGCCATGACAAAACAATTCTTATGATTCAAGTAGAGTATCCAAAATTTGCGCATCAAATTAAAAGCTTGGATCAAAAAGAGCAAATTTTTGATCCTATTAGAAAAATATGGTTGCGACTAACCCCCGAAGAATGGGTCCGTCAAAATTTTTTACAAGTACTTGTTCAATATCAAGAGGTGCCCGCTTCCCTCATTGCAATAGAAAAAGAAATTAAATGGGGCGAAACAAAAAAAAGGTTTGATATCCTTGTTTACAAAGACACCAAACCTTGGTTAATTGTTGAATGTAAAGAAATGAATGTTCCTTTAAGCGAATCTGTGCTGCAACAAGTACTTCATTATAACAGCAAATTAGAAACGCAGTACATGGTCATTACAAATGGTAACGACACTTTTGGTTTTGATCTAAGAAACGCGCAACCATTGGTGATGAATGTACTTCCAAACTTTGTTACCGGTTAAGGGAAAATACCAAGCTCTGCATAAGACGTTCCTACCTTATTAATCGCACATACATAAGCAGCAGTACGCATATCAGGTATAGAAGGATTGTCTTTCCAAATTTGCATGATTTCTCTGGTTGCCGTAATCATGGTTTCTTCAAGTCCACTATGCACTAAATCTACTTCTTCTGGACCATGCATAATAAAACCACGCTCCGCAGCAGATACTTTTTTACCAGTCAATTCTTCGATTTGAGAGAGAATATGGGTATTTAAATTTTCGGTGAACCTTTTTTCCATACGACCATAACGCACATGGCTTAAATTTTTAAGCCACTCAAAATAAGATACCGTTACGCCACCTGCATTCAAATACATATCAGGTACCACAAGCGTTCCCTTGGCTGCAAAAATATCATCTGCTTCTGGTGTTAAAGGACCATTGGCAGCTTCACCAATAATTTTTGCTTGAACACGTGGGGCATTTTCGCCATTGATTACGTTTTCAAGTGCCGCAGGAATTAAAATATCGCAAGCCAATTCTAAGGCATCTGTACTTTTTGTAATATTAGTAGCACCTGGGAAATTTAAAATAGAACCCGTTTTTTTACGGTGTTGAAAAACTTCTTCTTCGTTTAATCCATCTGCATTAAAAATAGCTCCTTCAAATTCAGCTATGGCAATCACTTTGGAACCATGTTCTCTGAAAAATTTAGCACTATGGTATCCAACGTTTCCTAGCCCTTGCACAACAATGGTTTTACCTGCTACACCTACTGTTAATCCACGTTTTTCCATTTCATCTTTCATATTGCACACTTCGCGAATACCAAAGAAAACACCAAGGCCTGTTGCTTCTTTTCTACCCCTTACCCCACCTTGTGTAATTGGCTTTCCAGTTACACAACCAGCGGCATCAATTTCACCTGGCTTCAAAGAGGCATAGGTATCAACAATCCATGCCATTTCACGTTCACCAGTACCGTAATCAGGTGCAGGAACATCAATACCAGGACCAATAAAATTCTTTTTAACAAGTTCAGCAGTGTATCTACGCGTAATTTTTTCTAACTCATAGGTAGAGTGTTCACGCGGATTAATTTTAATACCCCCCTTGCCACCTCCAAATGGAACGTTTACAATCGCACACTTATACGTCATAAGTGAAGCAAGAGCCATTACTTCGTCTTGGTTTACTTCTTCACTGAAACGTATCCCTCCTTTACAAGGAGATTTGTGTTGCGAGTGTTGCACACGATAGGCTTCAATCACTTCGATGCGACCATCATCCATTTTTACTGGGAATCGCATACTATACACACTATTACAAGCTTTAATTTGTTCCAGCAATCCATTTTCCCAATTGGTAAATTTAGATGCTTTGTCAAAACTTTTTTCTACACTTTTAAAGAAACTATATGAGGCATTAGTAGACATAACAATCGTTTTATTTGTTTTCTAATTTTGATATTTTTTTGTCAATAGAATATACATAAGCAAAAAGTCCAGTTACAATGGTTACCACAACAGCCATCACAACATAAATTTTTCCGTTACTACGCATCACATCTGTGTTTGTATTTGCGGCAGCATCTTGAGCATGCGCTGATATGATGCAAACATGCGCTATCAATACAAGCAAGAATGATTTAAAATATTGTTTCATAATTTATTTCGCTTTAAGGATTTCGTATCTAATTTTTAAAGTACTCACCCACACACCTAGTAAAGTCCAACCAATAACGGCCGGATAAAATACGGAACGCATATTTGCATCCATGTCTTTTCCGTTAATACCCGGATTGCCTTCACTACCCTGACCGCCAGGATGAAGCGATTCTGTGAGTCTTGGTAAAATCCATAACGTTGGGAAGAGCATGAAAAATGCAAAAATGTTATAGACCGCTGCAATACGTGAGCGCTTGTCTTCGTCTGTCATGCTACCACGCAAAACAAAGTACGCTAGGTATATAAGCATGGCAATGGCTGCTCCATTTTGTTTAGGATCACCACTCCACGGACTACCCCATTGGTAGTTGGCCCAAATAGCACCTGTTGACAACCCTAAAAAACCATACAATGTTCCGGTTGCTGCGAAGGCTTTTGAATAAAAATCATCGATGGGCGAAGTGGTACGTAAAAACTTTGCGGCATACCACACAGAAACAAAAAGTAAAATCATCATAGCAAACCACATCGGCACATGAAAAAACATGTTTCGAATAGAATGCTCTAATCTGTCATCTAGCTTAGGCACCTTAACAATAAAACCATAAATACTGGTAAAAATTAGTAGCATAAATGCTAGCAATTTCCACCATCCTTTTCGAATCATATTCAATCATTTAGATGACCTACAAAAGCCAGTAAACTAACAATTGTAAGTGCAAAATTAAGCGAACCCGTACAATAATGAACAGTATTAACAAATATTAATCCACATTAGCATAAAATTGGCTAATTAATTTGTTTAATCTTGTGCAAAACTATAACACAATGGGCGCCCCTTTGTTGCAAATTAAAGATCTAACTGTTGCTTTTGAGAAAGAGAACACAAGCTTTATAGCAGTAAAGAACCTGAGCATGAGCGTGTGTAAGGGTGAAATTAGAGCACTTGTGGGGGAATCGGGGTCTGGTAAATCAGTAACGTCAATGTCCATTTTACAATTGATTCCAAGCCCACCAGCCTCCTATAAAAATGGATCCATTCAATTTTATAAAACCCCTACTAATTGCATAGACTTACTTCAAGCGAGCTCATCTGAAATAGAGGCAATTAGAGGCCAAAGTATTGCAATGATTTTTCAGGAACCTATGACTGCTTTAAATCCTGTACTTACTTGTGGCAACCAAATGATAGAAACAATTATGCTCCACCAGCAGCTATCCAAAGAAGCTGCAAAAAAAGAAGCGATTCGATTATTTACAAGTGTTCAATTAAATGATCCTGAAAAAGCAATTGATACCTATCCGCACGAATTAAGTGGAGGTCAAAAACAACGCGTAATGATTGCCATGGCCATGAGTGGGAAACCTGATCTACTCATTTGCGACGAGCCCACAACAGCACTCGATGTTCAGGTTCAAAAAAATATTTTAATATTACTTAAAAAGCTGCAACAAGAAACGGGGATGGGTATTTTATTTATTACCCATGATTTGAATGTGGTAGCATCTTTTGCAGACGTTGTTACAGTGCTCTACAAAGGAGAAGTAGTAGAAGAAAATACAACAAAAGCATTATTTGAAAATCCGGCACACCCATACACCAAAGCACTTTTAGCATGTAGACCAGGCCTTTACCCAAAAGGATATAAACTTCCTGTTGTAAACGATTTTTTATCCAATCCAAATTACAAAGTCCCTCCCTATAATAATGATGTTTCTGAATCAGCAACTCAATTTAACAACACATTATTGGAGGTTAACAATCTTACCATACGATTTCCCCTTGCAACCAATATTTTTGGAAAAGTTACTAAAAGTTTTACCGCGGTTGATGCTATTTCATTTGATATAAAAGAAGGTGAAACCCTTGGCCTTGTTGGACAATCCGGATGTGGCAAAACTACACTTGGGAGATCGATTGTTGGACTACAACCCATTAACGAAGGCTCTATCATTTATAAGGGTGAAACCATCGCCACGCCTAACAACCCTTACAACCCGCATTATAAAAAAATCATTCAACTTATTTTTCAAGACCCATACAGTTCACTACACCCACGCATGCGTATTGGTGATGCCATTGCTGAGCCGCTGCTTGTGCATCAGATTGCATCTGATAAATCAGCAAGAAAAGAAAGGGTTATTGATATGCTCGAAAAAGTAGAGCTCCCCGCCGATTGTTACAACAAATACCCCCATGAATTTAGTGGTGGACAGCGGCAAAGAATTGTTATTGCAAGAGCACTCATTATGGAACCCAAATTTGTGATTTGCGACGAAAGCGTTTCGGCCCTAGACGTGAGCGTTCAGGCACAGGTACTAAACCTAATAAACGACCTTAAAGCCTCCATGCAGTTTTCGGCACTTTTTATTACCCACGACTTATCGGTAGTAAAATACATTAGCGACCGAATTATGGTGATGAACCAGGGGAAAATAGAAGAAATTGGGCCATCTAGCACTGTGTACCATTCGCCTAAAAGCCTTTATACACAGGAACTTATTGCAGCCCTGCCTTAATTTTGGCAATTTTTACCTACTTTTGCAGCCTTCACTAAAAAATCATGCCGTAACATGAAATTATCACAATTTAAGTTCGATCTACCCCTTAACCTGATCGCACAAAATCCAACAAAAAGAAGAGAAGACAGCCGCCTTCTAGTAGTAGACAGAAAAAGTGGTCACATGGAAAATAAAAATTTCCGTGACATTTTAGAATACTATGATGATAAAGATGTTTTCGTAGTAAACAACACCAAAGTATTTCCCGCGCGCATGTATGGCCGTAAAGAAAAAACGGGTGCTAAAATTGAAGTTTTTTTACTGCGTGAATTAAACAAACCAAACCGCCTTTGGGATGTGATTGTTGATCCCGCAAGAAAAATTAGAGTAGGCAATAAATTATATTTTGGCGACAACGAAGAACTAGTTGCAGAAGTCATTGACAATACTACAAGCCGTGGTCGTACCATTCGTTTCTTATGGGACGATGATGATGAAAGCTTTAAAAAAATGTTAGAGTTTTTAGGTGAAACACCTTTGCCAAAATATATCAAACGAAAACCAGACGAAGAAGATAAAGAGCGTTACCAAACAGTATATGCTAAGCATGAAGGTGCTGTTGCGGCTCCTACCGCTGGCTTACACTTTAGTAAAGAGCTAATTAAAAGATGTGAAATATTGGGTGTTCGCTTTGCAGAAGTAACGCTTCACACGGGCCTTGGTACATTTAGGCCGATAGAAGTAGAAGACTTAAGCAAACACAAAATGGATGCAGAGTACTACCAAATTACAGAAGAAGCCTGCAACATCGTAAACAAAGCCAAACAAAATGGTCGTCGTATTTGCTCAATTGGCACCACCACCATGCGCGCCATGGAAAGTAGCTTTACTGCCGAAAAATTATTGAAACCAAGTGAAGGTTGGACCAATCATTTCATTCACCCTCCTTATAATTTTAATGTAGCAGATAGTCTTGTAACCAATTTCCATTTACCTAAAACAAGTTTACTGATTATGACTTGCGCTTTTGCAGGTTACGACCTGGCAATGGAAGCTTATAAGAAAGCCATCAAAGACAAATACCGTTTCTTTAGTTACGGTGATGCGCTATTAATTATCTAATGTTAATTTTCGAGATCCACTACATGTGATCATTTAATCGAATTCTCTTTTATAGAAAACCTAGTTAGCTTCGACTACCAATTGAAGTTTAGCTAGGTTTTTTTCCATTAAGGTGCCTAGTATTTTATCGTTCATTAAAGAGCTGATACGCTCCCAAGGATACCACTTAACATCTTGCTCAAACTGCCACTGCACTATGGTTACAGCTTGACCAGGATTATAAATAAACCTGAATTTAGTGGTATAATTTGCTTCAGCTGTTTTCCAATTAGCTACTACAAGTGAATCAGACACAGAAACAATTTGCACTTGCTGACGCTTGTTGAGAGTGGTGCTATCCATCCCAACTATCCATAAATGCCAAGCTGATGTATTTTGCACCAGTGGTAAAATAGATGCTGGCTTTGCTTTAATATTTACTGCACGAGATACAATATTATGAGAAGGGAGAAGTAATCCACCAAGGGTAAACAAAATAAAAAAAACAACTGCACTAATAATACCTAATTTAATCACACGCATTTTAATCCCATTTAAATGTTTTAAAAGCAATAGCATACACACCCACAATCCACAAGCCTAGTATCAACAACTCTTTTCCGCAAGCAGCGAGAGAAGCGCCTTCAAAAGCGATATTGCGCATGGCGTTATTAAAGTGGGTTAACGGAAGTGCATTGCAAATAGGTTGCAACCAAGTAGGAAAAGCTTCTACCGAAAAAAATGTGCCTGCTAATAAAAACTGCGGCAAGGTAAATAAATTTGCAAATGGCGGTATGGTACTTTCGTTTTTAGCAAGCCCACTCACAATAAATCCAAAGCCCATAAACAAAACAAGGGCAATAAAACTTAAAAGCATAATGGTTGCAAAAGTAGTAAGACCGTGCACAAGTGTAAATCCAAATGCAAAATGCCCAACGCCTATTACAATAATAGCGGTTAATAATTGAAAAATAACCCTACTTAATGCTTCTCCTAATACAATATAAGCGCGCTTAATGGGCGTCGCATAAAAACGTTTTAACACAAGTTGTTGGCGCAAATTGAAAAATAAAAATGCAACTCCAAATACGCCTGAACTAAGTAAAGAAAAGCCGAGCTGTCCAGGCAGGATAAAGTCAATGGTTTTATAGGCTCTTCCAGGTATTTGTGAAATAGTAGCATCGACGCGCGCAATAGTTTGGTTGTCTACAAAATATTTTTGATTCATACCTGCAATCACACCATTTAACACAGACTGCAATAGCTGAATATTTTGAGGCATGACAGCTCCGGAGCTTGTTATGTTAATGGTATACGCAGGACTTACCAAACCCGTTTTTGCAATCAGAAGATTTGCAGTAATTCTACCTTTTTCAAGTTCTTGCTGCAAGGTATCAGGAGCTCCCTTTACGATTTTAATACTATTAATATTTGTAAGTGCTATATAAACAGGGCTCGTGGTATCTGAATTAGGATCGATAGCAATTTTAACGGATGTTTTGCCATTGCCGCCACCGATAAATCCAAAAACCAAAATAAATATGAGCGGAAAAGCGATACTAAAAACGACCGCCGAAGGACTACGCAAAATAGCTTGTAAGCTACCCTTTGTAATAGCCAGCATCGCTCTTAATTGACTATAATTTGAAGGCATAATGATCAATTAGTGAACAGTGATAGCATACGGCAATTTAGCCTGCGGTACGCCAATCATCGATTTTACTTTTTTAACTTGCTGCATCATGAACACTTGGTCTGCACCTAGCTCAGATTCAATTAATTGCAACGAAACAGTTCGCTTGTAATTATTAAAGAGTTGCTCCAAAATGTTCTTTTTTTCTGGATACTCTTTTAGTTTATAGCTTTTAACTTTTGCCATCGATGCTGCTGCTTTAATAGCATCTGAAAGTGTGCCAATCTCATCCACAAGTCCAACAGTCAACCCTCTTGTCCCCGTCCAAACGCGGCCCTGCGCAATACTATCTACGTATTCTAAATCTCGGTTGCGACCCTCAGAAACACGTGACTTGAAAGTATTGTAAATAGAATCGGTAGAAGACTGAAAAAACTTTTTTTCAGGTTCTGTAAGTGCACGATCCATACTTCCCATATCAGCAAAAGGGCCCGTTCTCACTCTATCCGTAGTAATGCCAACTTTATTTTTCAAAAACGACTCTATATTTGGAACAATGCTAAAAACACCGATTGACCCAGTAATCGTAGAGGCATTGGCAAACACTTTGTTGGCGTTACAAGCAATGTAATAACCCCCCGATGCAGCAACGTCACCCATCGAAACAACCACTGGCTTTTCTTTTTTAGCTAGGCTTACTTCACGCCAAATAACATCACTTGCGAGTGCGCTACCTCCTGGCGAATTAACACGTAAAACAATGGCTTTAACCGATTTATCCAAACGCGCTTTTCGGATGAGCTCTTTATAATCATCACTAGCTACCTGCTCATCTGTACCTGAACCACTAATGATATCGCCGCTTGCATAAATTACAGCAATTTTTTCTGATGCAGAAGACTCATTAAGGGTTACAGATTTTGCATATTCACCAAAATAAATAAAATTAATTTTTGAATTGACCGCCAAATTTAAACGGCCGGTAATTTCGTTTTTAACTTGATCATCATATTTCAATCCATCTATTAAATTGTATTTGACAGCGTCTGCAGCAGTTTGAATTTTACCTTCAACAGCTAGCGATCGTATAAGCGCAGTATCTAAATTACGCGCAGCAGCAGTCTGGTATAAGAATTGATTGTATAAATCACCTAGCCATACGCTTGTTTGTAAGCGGTTCGCTTCTGTCATTTGTGTTTCACGAAGTGGTTCGGTAGCACTTTTAAATTTACCCGCATAAAATATTTGAGGCTTAATTTCTAGTTTATCAAGCATGCCTTTTAAGAATAAAAGATTGCTTGAAAAGCCTGCCCACTCTAACCCGCCTTGCGGATGCACAAAAATCTTTTGTGCTACATTAGCTACAGAATATCCTTTTTGCGTAATTGTTTCGCCATAAGCCACTACAAACTTTTTAGACTTTCTAAAATCAAGTAGCGCTTTTCTGATTTCCTCAGAAGCCGCAAATCCATTTACATTGGAACTCGCCAAAATATAAATTCCTTTGACATTTTCATCTTTTTTAGCATGCTCAATAAGTCTGACCATATCAAATAAAGAAGGTGTTTCAAAATCTTCGTCGGTGGTTAGTGACGCAAATGGATTTTCTTGTACGGTTTCTTTGTAGGGCTTGGATAAGTCTAATACCAATACCGCATCGGAACCAATGAGCGGTTTATCGGAACTAGATGCAGAAGCTGCAACTCCAATTAATACCATAACACCTAAAATTGAAAACACAATGAGTGCCAATAAACTGGCAATAAATATTTTAAAAAAGCTCTTCATAGCAATAGATTAAAATAAAAGCAGAACAATATTGTTCACAATTGGATTTAAAGACGTGAAATTAAAGATATTTGAGGCGATTAACGGGGTAATTTATGAACACAGCATATTTACTGATAGGCGGGAATTTAGGGGACCGAGCGGCTTATTTACAGCTAGCACTTAAGCATATCGAAGCCCTTTGCGGAAAGATTACCAGCAGTTCCTCTATTTATGAAACCGCCGCCTGGGGCAATACCAACCAGCCTGCCTTTTACAACCAAGCCATCCAGTTAATTACCCCAATGGCTCCGGAAGATCTTTTAGAACAACTTTTAGCCATAGAATTGGAGATGGGTAGGGTTCGCACCCAAAAATATGGCCCTAGAACCATTGATTTGGACATTTTAATGATTGATGACAAGGTTCTAGACACCCCAAATCTATCCATACCTCACCCCCAACTGCAACATCGCCGATTTGCACTCCTCCCCCTTACAGAGATAGCTCCATCGCTCCGTCACCCTGTTTTAGATAAATCGGTAAGCGAACTGCTCGTAAATTGCACGGACACCCTTGATGTGCAAAAAAAATAAAGGCAAAAGCCAAGTTCGGCTTTATTTTTACCCATTGAGAATGAATGTATATGAAGCATCAGTTTATTACAATTGAGGGGAATATTGGAGCGGGTAAAACAACCCTATCAAGCATACTAGCACAAAAACTAAATGCGAAACTGATTTTAGAAGAATTTGCAGACAACCCTTTTTTGCCAAAATTTTACGAAAAGCCAGATCAATACGCCTTTCCATTGGAGCTTTTTTTTATGGCTGAACGGTATAAGCAACTTAAAGATTTTTTAAACACTCAAGACTTATTTCAACAAGTAACTATTTCGGATTACTTATTTACAAAATGCTTATTGTTTGCAAAAGTGAATTTACCCAGTGAAGAGTTTAGACTTTACCAGAAATTATTTGATATCATTCACCAACAAATAAGCATTCCAGATATTTTAATTTATTTACACGCACCTGTTCAAAAACTTCAAGAAAATATCAAAAAAAGAAATAGAAGCTACGAGCAGGATATTAAAGACGATTACTTGTTTAATTTACAGGAAACCTATACCAGTTACATCAAACAACACAACATTAAAACCATTTTTATTGATGCGAGTAACGCCGATTTTATTGGTAACGACAAACATGTACAGGTGGTTTTAGATGCACTCGAAAAAGACTTACCACAGGGACAACACTATTTTAATTTACCCTAACAGCTAGACCAACCTAATGCAACAAGAACCGACTTCAACCCTAACAAAACACGATCCGTTTGAAGCCATGCGGATTGCTGAATTTAGGCATCTCATGTTTGGGCGGTTTTTGTTTATTATGGGGCTTCGCATGATGGGTACACTTGTTGGCTGGTGGATATACGAACTTACCAATGAACCTTTTGCTATTGGACTAATTGGTTTATCAGAAGTCATACCTGCGGTTTCATTATCACTATATGCCGGACATATTATTGATATCAGTGAAAAAAGAAAACTCCTACTAACCGGGGTGGCACTTTATTTTACTTGCGCCGTATTTTTGTTACTCTTATCTACCAGTTTTACAGCTAGCCAAATAAGTAAACATTGGATTGCATTTAGTATTTACATTGCTATTTTTTTTACCGGCGTATTTAGATCTTTTACGGGCCCTACATTTGGTACCATCCTATCTGCTATTGTGCCTAAAACAACCATTCAAAATGCCACAACTTGGGGACAAGGCATTTGGCTAGGCGCCTCTGTTACAGGCCATGCGATTGTTGGTTTTTTAATTGCCCTTTTAGGAAATACTGGTTCTTTGGCCATTATTTGTACCCTCGTTTTTGCGGGCTATTTATTTATGTACCAGCTAAAACCCAAGCCATCACTCAACGAGCCAGGTGAGAAAAAAACATTGGAAAGTGTAAAGGAAGGACTTAGGTATGTATATCAAACCAAAGAGTTATTCGGCGCCTTAACGCTCGATTTATTTGCCGTTTTATTTGGGGGCGCCGTTGCAATGATTCCTGTGTTTGCAAAAGACATTTTAAATGTAGGGCCTATTGGTTTTGGCTGGCTCAATGCAGCATCAGACATTGGTTCAGTGATTGTGATTATATTACTCACTGCATTCCCATTAAAAAAAGCACAAGGAAAAAAACTACTGATATCGGTGGCCATTTTTGGAATTTGCATCATTGTATTTGCATTATCCAAATCATTCTGGCTCACCTTTATCGTGCTGCTCATTAGTGGTATTGTGGATGGTATAAGTGTTGTTATACGTGGCACCATATTACAACTCAAAACGCCCGACAATATGCGCGGGCGTGTAATGAGTGTAAATTCTATGTTTATCAATAGCAGCAATGAATTTGGCCAGTTTGAAAGTGGCGTTGCTGCTAAAATGATGGGCGTAGTTCCCAGTGTTGTTTTTGGTGGCTGTATGACACTTTTAGTGGTGATTATCACCTGGTTTAAAGCGCCAACACTCAAAGAAATGGAATACTAATCCGGTATTACTAATTTATTATTACTTCTATTAACATCGGCCATTCGTAGTGATGGATCAATTTCGATGGTCTTGATATCTTTAATTGATTTTGAAATAGCAACTTGATAAACTGGATCCACCCATTTCCATGCTGCATGCACTGTTCTTGGCGTATTTCCCTCTACTGGTTTTTCACCAAATTGCAAATTAAGCGGTACATAATGCATTTCTTGCGACCCGTCTTTGTAGGTTACTAAAACATCAATTGGCATTGGCATTTTCCCTACACGTTTAATGGTAATGTTTGTTTTATCATTAACAAGGTTGATATCCCCTACTGCATAATCAATTGTTTTGGTAGAATTAATCCAGTACTCTTTGTACCAATCCAGTTCTAACCCACTTCGTTTTTCTGCAACCCTAATAAAATCATTTGGATTGGGGTGTTTAAAACGCCATGCATTGTAATAATCAATTAATACCCTGTCTCTAACAGAGTCACCAATTACATAACCCAACTGACTCATAAATACAGCCCCTTTACTATAAGAAGAAGTGCTATACGAAAGGTTGGTATTGTAATGATCCGAATGTGTACTAGCAGGTTCATCAAAAGGACTCTTTGTTAAACTAATATAACTTCTGTAAGAACCATCATACGGGAAACCCTTAGTGCCATTGAGTTCTGCTAATACGCGTGTACTTGCATAATCTGTAAAACCTTCATCCATCCATGGATACAACGACTCGTTAGAACCCATGAGCATTTGATACCAGGTATGCATCCATTCGTGAATGGCAGTACCAACACTCGCACTTTTAAGGAGTGTGCCCATCGGGTATTCCATACCACCATCACCACCCTGAATAAATGTGTATGTCTTGTAAGGGTAAACACCAAAAGTTTTTGCAATGATTGGGTATGCATTGTTTACCACATCTGCCATTTTTTGCCAATTGTTTTCCAAAGAATCAACAGCTTTGTAAACTACTCTAATTACTGGACCCCCTCCCGCAGGTTTACGCATAATCATTTTATAGGTAGGATCTGCGGCCCACATAAAATCATGCACATTGTAGGCTTGCCATTTCCAAGTTTTAGTATCCCCAGATGTATTGATAAGTTTTGCACCAGGAGTTTCATAACCCATACCCATTTCTTGTGGATTTTGCAAGTCGCCACCTGCTGCCACAAAATAATTTTTATCGATGGTAATGTTTACATCAAAATCACCCCACACGCCATAAAATTCTCTGGCAATGTACTGGTTGGCATGCCAACCTTGATAATCATATTCTGCTACCTTTGGATACCATTGGCTCATACTATAACGAATCCCTTCTTTATTGTCTCTTCCACTTCTTCTCACTTGAAGCGGCACTTGTGCTTCAAATGACACTTCCATTTGCACAGATGATTTTGGCAATAGAGGTTTTGCTAAAACAACTTCAAGAATGGTTTCATGTTCTTTTAATACTTGTGCTACACCATTTATTTTTACATACTTAACGTTTTGGTAGCCAATTTCGGAAGGCGTTAATTTACTGATACGGTCTTTAACACGGGCATCCCAGTCAAGTCCATCACTCATTTTAGAAGCAGGTCTGATTTGAATTTGACCAAGCTCTCTACTTCTAATATCCATACTGCTCCCTGGCTGAAAGGCATTCCAATAGGTATGAAAAAATATCTTATTAAGTGTATCGGGAGAATTGTTGGTGTACACGATTTTTTCGGTACCATTCATTTTATTGGTAACCACATCCATATTTACGTTAATCGTATACTTGATGCGTTGTTGCCAGCGATCTGGCTGTGCAAGAAGCGATGTAGCATTTGTTAGTAATAGACATACAAATCCAAACAATAAAATCTTTTTCATTTTTTACTCAATTAAAGTGTGCCAATAAAATTAAGGAATTATTCGGCGCCAGCAACGACAATTACAATTTCGCCTTTCACCGATTTTGACTCAAAGTATACCGCCAACTCTTGTAAAGTTCCCTGCTTGTTTTCTTCAAACATTTTGGTAAGCTCTCTGCTCACACTAGCTGTCCGGTCTGCGCCAAAATAGACGGCCAACTCTTTCAGGGTTTTTACAAGTCGCATAGGACTTTCATATAAAATGATGGTACGAGGTTCGACAGCCAATTCTTTTAACATGGTTTGTCTGCCTTTTTTTAAAGGTAAAAATCCTTCAAAAACAAACCGGTTGGTAGGAATACCGCTATTAACTAGCGCCGGCACAAAAGCAGTAGCACCAGGCAAACATTCTACCTTAATCCCTTCTTTGATACATTCACGAACGAGTAAAAAGGCAGGGTCAGAAATACCAGGGGTGCCTGCATCTGTTATGAGTGCAAAGGTTTTGCCGCCTTTTAACTGATTCACCAAATGCTCAACTATTTTGTGTTCGTTGTGCTGATGATAGGGAGATAATGGTTTTTGAATTTGGTAGTGCTGGAGTAGTTTAGAAGAAGTTCGAGTGTCTTCACACAAAATAACATCTACCGATTGCAACACTTCAACACCCCTAAAAGTCATGTCTTTTAAATTACCAAGTGGTGTAGGAACCAGGTATAGCATGGCTTTGGGGTTAATACAACTTATGCTAAAAATTCAATTTCAAAATATTCCATCACTGCATTAGCGAGTAATTGTCTACTAGCATTTTCTGCAATCACAGTAGCAGCTTCTTTACTATCTGCTTCGATTTGTAAGTTTATATTTTTACCTACACGCACATCCTGAACAGTTGTGAGTCCTAAATTATGAAGCCCACTTAAAACTGCTTTACCCTGAGGATCTAATAAATCTTTTAAGGGCATTACCTTAATCTGAACATTGAAAATCATAAGTACCAATATTTGAGGGACAAAGATAGAACTACATAGGCAATAAACACAATGGGAACGGCAATCCAGCCAAAACTAATCGCTGAAATAAGGCCAATAGCTACTAAAATAAATAGCGGGAGTAGTTTTTTAAACGAAAACTGGCTAAACTTAAACGCCATCATAGGCAGCGTTGACACCATTAAATAGCTACAACCTAGTACCACGATATACCAAAACCACTTGTTGAGTAAAAAGCCAGTAACCACTGCCTGATTGGCGGGTGCATACCAGTAAATAATAGGAAAAGAGGCAAACAATAGCCCAACTGCTGGCACAGGAACCCCTGTAAATCCGGCTGTTGAAGGGGCCGAAATATTGAACCTTGCTAACCTGTATGCAGCGGCACAGGGTAAAATAAACACAGGGAGCAGCTGAAACCAAGATGCCGATAATCCATCTACATCCCCTGCGAGTGATAGCCTTAAAAACTGATACGCAATTAAAGAAGGCGCTACGCCAAAACTTACGAGATCTGCAAGCGAATCTAATTGCTTGCCCATTTCAGAAGAACTATCAAGTAGTCGCGCTAAAAAACCATCAAAATAATCCACAACGGCTGCAAGTGCCATACATAAACTAGCCCTATAAATTTGCTGTGGAATTTCAATTAAACTTTCGCCATCAGTTCCTGATGTTATAATGATACCCGGCATTGTTATGTACACTATTGCAAGGCATCCAAAAAAAAGATTCAATAAGGTAAATAAATTGGGGATTTGCTTTTTTATCATGCTATTTATTTCTTTCTGTTGACAGAAGACTTTTTCATGAAAGACTCTATTTCTTCAACGGTGATGGGAATATTTTTCATGAGATCAATATTGCCCGTTTTTGTAATCCAAAAATTGTTTTCGATCCGAATGCCCATTTTTTCTTCTTCGATGTAAATGCCCGGCTCAATGGTAAATACCATACCCGCTTGTATAGGCGCGGTTCTTGTTCCAAGATCGTGCACATCAAGTCCTAGATGATGTGAAATGCCATGGTACAAATATTTTCGGTACGCCGGATTTTCTGGGTCTTGGTTTTTTATAGTAGCTTTTGTTAGAAGGCTAATTTTTTCAAATTGCTTGGTCGCTTCTACCCCTACTTTGTCGGTGTACTGCACAACTGATATACCGGGCTTTAAAATAGACTTGGCATAATTATGTAAATGCAAACATGCATTGTATACTTCTTTTTGACGCTTGGTAAATACACCATTTACCGGCACCGTTCTAGTTAAATCGGCACAGTATCCTCCATATTCTGCACCAAAATCCATGAGGAGCATCTCTCCTGCTTCACATACCTGGTTATTGGAAACATAATGAAGGGTTCTAGCCCTATCCCCACTTGCAATAATGCTGTGGTAAGCCGGACCTGTTGCGCGCCTTCTTAAAAATTGATGGTAAATTTCTGCCTCAATTTCATATTCGGTAACACCTGGCTTAATAAATCCTAATAAATGCCTAAATGTTTGATCGGTAATATCAATGGCTTTATTAATTACCGCCACTTCTTCTTTTGATTTGATGGCTCTTAACTTGTGCATGATTTTTGCAGCACGTTCATAGCCATGAAGCGGATAGTTGGCTTTCATTTCTGCAACAAACCTATAATCTCTAGTTGCAATAGCTGTAGATTTTCTATCATTTTCGTTGGTATCTAAATAAATCGTATCTGCTAAATGAATCCATGTTTGAAGCATCGCATCAATGGCATCTAACCATACAATGGTTTGAATACCAGATATGGCGGTCGCATCAGCAATACGCAACCTTTTACCATCCCACTTTTCTTTTAGCTCGTTAGGCCTTACAAGTACTAGCACTTCACGGTATTTTGGATCGGGGCAATTTGGAAATAATATAACCATTGAATCTTCCTGCTCAATTCCAGACAACCAATATAAATCGGTATTTTGTTTAAATGCATGAAGGGCATCGCCATTAGAAGGCCACTCATCATTGCTTACAAAAATAGCAATGCTATTAGGCTTCATTTCTTTTATAAACCGCTTCCGGTTGTCAATAAAAATTTGCTTGTTAAGGGGTAAATATTTCATAGATGAAATTATGAGCGCTTGTCAATAATGCACTAAAAATAAGAAAAGAATTAGAATTTCACCGAAGGACATCTTACGCCCCTTGCTAGTGCCGAAGAAACTACCCCGGTTTTGATAATCGACAACTCATAAGCACCCCTGGTATTATTGGCTGCTTTAAGGGTAGAAACGGTCGCATCATAATTAAAAGTAAAGCGGGTATCGTTTAATTGAAAGCCAAAAACGGGAATGACAGCATCGCTATTGCGCATGTAAAGCCCAAGAATCATTTGCTTAGTTCCGTCTCCAGTTAAATCACGATTGGCATTAACACCCAACACTAATTCTGATGCGGTATTCATTTTACTCATGTAAACATTAGGATTTACAATCCATGATTCTGAAATTTTTACACTTGCATTTAAAAACACGGTATAACGCATATCAACACTTGCATCAGAAACAAGTGGATCAAAAAAACTTTCGCGAGGCCTATTAATATGCTGTGCACTTAACCCAGCATTAATATAAAGATTTTCAGAAGCAAAATAGGCGTAATTAATCCCTGCTTGCAAATCTGCATAAGCTGTTTGACTAAATGCAAAAGGCTCGTTAGATGGAATGGCGGCATCAAAAAATTTACCATTCCACTGGTTATCAAAAGATAATTTAGCAATATCAATGCGCTTACTAATAAAACCTCCTGTAAACCCTATGCTTAACAAACTACTGTATCCAAGCATTTGATGATACGCCACAGAAGCATACGCACTTGTATTCACTAAATTACCAGCTCCTGCTGCGTCTCTGTATAAAGCGCCACCAACCCCCATCCAGCCGTTTTCAAACTTACCCGTAAACAATTGTGCATCCCCCCAAACCGACATTGTTTTATAGGGAGTACCCACTGCACCCCACTGATTTCGGTAGTTCGCGCCAATCCTATAATCATTATCAGGATTAAAACCTGTATTAGCTGGGTTCACTAAAATAGGTGCATTAAAGTATTGACTAAAATGCAAATCCTGCGCATTTGATTGCAGCATAGCTACAACAAAAACAAGAAATAATATGTGGTGCATTTTAGATTTCATGGGCTACCTAAGTAAAGTGATATCTCCTTTTTTTGCTAGTTTCTCTCCTGTATAAAATTCAACAACAGCATTGTAATGATAGACATCCTGTGCTTGCAATTTTCCTTTAAAATAACCATCCCAACCGGCGCCTATATCAGAGGATGCAAAAACGAGTTCTCCCCATCTATTAAAGATTTGAAAATTAACTTTCGAAATGCCAAAACCTCTAACTAATACTCGGTCATTTACGCCATCCCCATTGGGGGTAAATGCAGTGGGAACACTAAATCCTACTTCGACAATAACATCAATTGGTGTGCAAGTTGTATCTGAACATCCGGTTGCATTTGTGGCAACTAGACATACATTATACGTTGCTGTTTTTTGATACTGGTAAGAAATAGTGGAATCACGTTTTGATGTTACAAGCGAATTGCCGTCCCCAAAAATCCATTTGTAGGTAACGGCCCCTGTACTAGTATTAACAAGTTGCACGGGCAAATTGGGCTGTGAAGGGTTCGGCGAATAGGTAAATGAAGCAGTAGGTTTATTGACCACAACCAAGTTTTTCACAATGGTATCGCGCTTATTACAAGTATTGACATCCACGGCAATTAATTGAACTGGGTAGGTTCCGGGTCTTGCATAGGTATGCGAAGGATTTGTTTGTGTAGAAGTTACGCCATCACCAAAATCCCAGAAAAACTGCTGCCCCGCAGTAGAGGTATTTCTAAAACTAGCATTAAACGGTGCGCACGCAGCTGGCGGCAATGTAAAATTAGCAATCACGTTTGGCGCTAAACTAATTTGTTTGATTAAACTATCCGGACTATTACAATAATTGCTGTCATTTAAACTGAGCTTTACATTGTAAGCACCTCCTACTGCGTAAGTGTGCCTTATGATACCAGCTCCTGCTGCGAGTTTTGTTCCGTCTCCAAAATCCCAAGTAAAACTTTTATTCGTGAAAGGTTTTGAGGCGGGTCCGGTGCTCGTATTATCAAATTCAAAAACCAACTGATCACATGGCGGCAATTTAGTAGCACTAAACGATAAACTTACATTGTCACTTCTAACGTGCATATTAAGATAAGTAGTGTCAGCAACATTACAAGTACTAGAATCGATGGCTACCAAAGAAACTCTAAACACACCTACCTTTGTATAATTGTGGGAAATTCGTGCCGTGTTGGAGGTGACTGGCGCAGAGCCATCCCCAAAATTCCAAACATAGGATTTACCCTGTGCGAGCGTGTCTGAAAAATCGACGGTCATTGGTACACATCCAGAGGTATCTCTAACGGTTCCTTTTATGGAAGCTTTTAATCCTGTACCAACACCGGCCAAATTAAATGCGAGTTTGATAGCAAGTAAATTACATCTAGCAGAGCTAGGATCGGCCGATAAATTATTGGGAGACCAAACACCCGCAGAGCCACGTAAAGCAGATCCTGGTGCAGGATTAGAGCCTAAACAAGAGCACACAGATTGATAGATGGTGCCGTTTTTATCAAACCTACTGGTTCCTCCATCTACATGATCTCCAAGTGGACCTCCCGTAGTTCCAGAAATAGAACCAAAAAAAGTAGCGTATAAAATATTTTTAGCATTTTTTTCAAGTACAAAAAAGTAGAGGTCTTCGCCATCTGTGGTGGAACTAAATTGACCTGCTCCAAATATGGCAAGCCCTCTTGTACTAGCTGATGGATAATCAAGCGTTAATGTGCCACCCCATCCAGATACGTATACATTTTCACATCGATCCACCAAAAAAGCAGTAGGTGAAATATTAGGTACGCTTCCTGTTCCTGTTCCAAAATTTGCAGAGTATACAAACTGCGTTAAATCCGGTTGTAATTTGGAAATAAATTGCCTCCCCGATACCTGATTACCACCACTGTTAAAAGGCGAATTGATAATGGGCCATGCGACTGTGGAGGTTCCCATAATATAGGGAAAACCAAATTTATCAAATTGAATACCGTAAATAATATCATTACCTGATGTGCCAAAATAACTGCTCGCAATTTGCCTGCTTCCATCAGGGCTAATATATGTTACATAGCCGTCCACATTTCCCTGATTGCTGCCAAATAAAACCCCTGCCTTCGTACCCGGAAAATCAGAACTTGCGGTTGCACCTGCCACATAAATAAAGCCTGTTAATGGATTGAGGGCAAGCACAAATGCAGCATCATCATTATCTCCGCCTAAAAAAGAACTAAATAACACGGCATCTAAATTAGGCGACATTTTTACCAGCACTCCATCCTGAAAACGTGTGGTTGTTCTTTTACCAGGCGTTGTTTGAAAGCTTCCCGGCGTAGTTCTAAAATCTTCGGACTGTGTAACCGATGCTAAAATAATATTACCAGCACCATCCACAATTACTTCACTACGAGCATCATCTCCATAATTTCTACGAGTAGATTCTACCCCTTGTGGCCTGATATAATTGGGCCTTATATTTACACCATCATCAGAAGTACCACCCATACGCACAGATCCAATAATTGAATTGCCTGTTACATTTAATTTTGTGATAACAATATCAAACAATCCACCCAGTGGACCATAAGTCGAAAGCCCCCTAACGGGATAGGTATTCCCAGATGAAGTTCTTCCTGCAATAATTAGATTACCACTCGCGTCCACAACTAAACTATGTGGCTGTTCATTTCCTCTTCCCCCAATGTAGGTTGCATAGATTCTATTCACGCCACTTGGGTCAAATTTAATGATCCCCATATCCATGGCCCCCATATCGCCCTCTGGAACACCACCTGCAAAAGTGGTTTGAAATGCACCGTTGCTTACGGGGAAGGTACCAACGCTACCAAACACAATACCACCGGCATAAAAATTTCCTTGCGGATCATAGGTTGCCGTAAAACCCCAATTATCAGAAGTACTTCCGGTATAACCAAAAAATACAATCGACGGATCAATTACAAGCGTTTCCGTTTTATCGTAATCACCGGCAATTGAAAACTTAACAATATTTCCTTTAACGGTGTAATTACAATCCACTTCTTTTTTACCGTCTTTTTTTAATTGATAGGTATAAGGGGCTAATTCAGAAACAGTGGTTACCCTAGTTTTAATTTCTAGAGCACGGTTTTTAATTTTAATGCCGTCTGTACCTTCTATGTATAAAGCAATTTTAGAAACGTCGGCTCCTGGATGTACGATTATATCATACTTTAACTGAGCGTCGTTGGTGTAATACCTAACATCAATACCCGGATACAAATCTTTGTAAACAACCGCCTTGTAAATTTTACAACCACTTGCCCACTTGGTAGAGTCATTCCCAATAAAATAATTGTTATAGGATGGTTGAATTTTTTCAGGAACGATGGTTAGATTTGGATTGGCATTTAAAAAGCGAACTTCATAGGCATGCGATTGGAGTACGCCATCAAAATTTTCAGGGGTTGTTGGAATATGATTTTTTTCGCGGGGGTGTGGATTTAAAGCAGCTAAATCTTTAGGATTGTGCACGAGTACGCGGTACCCATTATTTTGAAGCGCAAATGCACCTGCAACGGTTTGTGCTTGAAATTTAATAGCACTAGACCACTGCCCTTTGTTTTCAATAAATTCGAGATACTGCTGCGCCCTCACCTCTGCAAAAGAGAGGGTGAAAATAAGTAGTACAACACCAAATAATCTTCGCAGCAACATCTTGTTTTTTAAAAGTTACGATATCTTACCCCACCCAGACCTGGATTTCTGAGATTGAAGGTAGTTTTTCAATTCTATATTTTTAGCCAAATGGAGGGTATGGTCCTCTTCTACTAGCTTTTCAGCTGCTATTTTGGCCACTTCCAACACCTCTTTATCATTAACAATATTAGCGAGCTTAAAGTTCAAAGCACCACTTTGTCTGGTACCCTCAATATCCCCAGGACCCCTTAATTCAAGGTCTTTTTCGGCAATTAAGAACCCATCATTGGTAGCACACATAATCTTGATGCGCTCCCTTGCATCGTTGCTCACTTTTTGACCTGTTAATAAAACGCAAAAACTTTTTTCGGAGCCCCTTCCAACCCGTCCACGCAACTGATGTAACTGAGAAAGTCCAAATTTTTCGGAGCTTTCGATGACCATAACGGAGGCGTTGGGCACATTCACACCAACCTCAATAACGGTGGTCGCCACCATAATTTGAGTATCGCCATTTACAAAGCGCGCCATGTTGGTTTCCTTTTGATCTGAAGGTTGTCTTCCATGCACCATACTAATTTTATAATTAGGCTCCGGGAAAAAACTTTTTACTTGTTCGTACCCTTGCATCAAATCTTCGTAAGAAAGTTTTTCGCTCTCTTCAATTAACGGATAAATAAAATAAGCTTGTCTACCTTTTTCAATTTCTGTTTTTACAAAATCCATAACGGACGCGCGCATCATTTCATTTCGGTGCACGGTTGTGATGGGCTGTCTGCCTGGCGGGAGTTCATCCATGACACTATAATCAAGATCGCCATAAGCAGTCATGGCAAGGGTTCTAGGGATTGGCGTTGCGGTCATCACAAGCACGTGCGGCGGCACAACAGCTTTCTCCCACAATTTCGCGCGCTGCGCAACACCAAATCGGTGCTGTTCATCTACAACCACAAAACCTAAATTTTTAAACTGAACTTTTTCTTCAATAACAGCGTGTGTACCCACCACAAAATGTAGGGTACCATCTTGCAAACCTTGCATGATTTTTTTTCTTGCAGCTGTTTTGGTACTACCCGTTAAAAGCGCAAGTTCTACCCCCATATCTTTTAATAGTTCACTAAGTCCTTGGTAATGCTGCTGTGCTAAAATTTCGGTAGGTGCCATTAAGCAACTCTGATATCCATTATCTGCGGCAAGCAGCATACTAAGTAACGCTACGATGGTTTTTCCACTACCCACATCTCCTTGCAATAGGCGGTTCATTTGACGCCCCCTAGCAGTATCGGTTCTAATTTCTTTGAGCACTCTTTTTTGTGCACCCGTTAATTCGAAAGGCAAATACTCGTTGTAAAACGTATTAAAATAATCGCCTACTTTTTCAAAAACAACACCCCTACTAGATTGATGTCTGGCAAGTCGCACCAGGTTTAAGCGCACTTGTGCTACAAACAATTCTTCAAATTTTAAACGCCTTAACGCAGCTTTATAGGCTTTGTCAGCAACTGGAAAATGAATATTGGAATACGCCTCATAACGGTTCATGAGCTTGTAATCAGCTATTATGCCAGCAGGTAAATTTTCAGGTATATCTGCGGGCTTAATCATGGAAAAAAGCTGGTACGTGAGTTTTGCCAGTTGTCTACCATTAAGTCCACGGGCCTTTAATTTTTCGGTGGCCGGATACACCGGTTCCAAATAATCTTTGCCCCCTTCTTTGGCCGGCGTATACACTTCAATTTCGGGGTGTACCATTTGAGGCTTCCCATTAAAAAAGCCTGTTTTACCAAAAACCAGGTATTTCTGACCCGGAACCAAGTTCTTTTGCACCCAGTTAGCGCCCTGAAACCATGCAAGCTCCAGTGTACCCGTTTCATCCACAAGCTGGGCAATGAGGCGCCTAGCTCTTTTGTCCCCCATTAAAGCAGGTGGCTGAAGTATACCAACAACCTGCACAAAGTCGGTGGCGGGGCTTATGGAGGCTATCTTGTGGACCTGGGTTTTATCGATATGCCTGTTCGGATAATGTTCTAATAGATCCGAAAAAGTGTAAATCGAAAGCTCCTTTTTAAGTAATTCCCCCCTCAAAGGGCCAACGCCTTTAAGGTATTCGATGGGTGAACCTAATATGTGATTGGAAGCTTGAATAAGGGGCAGTTTTAGGGTATTTGTATAGCAAATATCATGAAAAAGCGCCTTATCTTCGCGGCTATGGAAAAAGAGGTGGTTTTAAGTGGTATCAGGCCTACGGGATTCCTTCATTTGGGCAATTATTTTGGCGCCATGCGCAATTATGTGCGCATGCAAGATGAGTTCAATTGTTACTTTTTTGTAGCAAATTGGCATAGCCTTACCACACACCCCGATACCAAAGAATTACAAGCAAATGTTTTACGCGTGATTGCCGAAAATATTGCTTGTGGATTGGATCCAGAAAAAGTGGCTTTATATGTACAAAGTGATGTTCCACAAATCGCAGAACTTTATTTGTATTTAAACATGATGGCGTATAAAGGTGAGCTTGAAAAAACGGTAACCTTTAAAGAAAAAGTAAGGTTGCAACCAGAAAACGTAAACGCTGGACTCCTTACCTACCCTGTATTACAAGCCGCTGATATTTTAATTCACCGCGCTGTAAAAGTGCCGGTTGGAAAAGACCAGGAACAACATTTAGAAATGGCGCGCAATTACGCAGAGCGCTTTAACCATAGATACGGCGAGGTTTTACCATTACCATATGCATTTAATTATGGCGGCGAACTTGTAAAAATTATGAGTTTAGATGGCGAAGGAAAAATGAGTAAAAGTGAGAATCAAATGAACACACTTTACTTAGCAGATGAAGATGAGGTGATTCGTAAAAAAATCATGAAAGCCAAAACAGATGGCGGCCCTGCCGTTCCAAACGCACCAATGCCTGCGTATATCGAAAACTTATTTACCCTGATGGGTCTTGTTAGTACACCTGATACCGTTCAAAAATTTACCGCTGATTACAACAACAGTAGTGAAGGCGATTGTATTATCCGTTACGGCGACCTTAAAAAGCAACTAGCAGAAGATATGGCTTCTTTTATTAAGCCAATTCGTGAAAAAGCTACCGATTTGCAAAAAGACACCGCCACCCTTCAAAAAATCATGAAACTAGGCGCCGAAAAAGCAGGCGAAAGCGCGTCTAAAACCCTAACACTTGTTAGAAGCGCCATTGGCATGAATTATTATTAAAAAAAACAAAGTATAATTATCTTTTTAAGATACTCATTTCGTATTTTCAACCCCTATGGCAAAAGCTAAGAAACCCAAACACATCGCTATCGCAGGTAATATCGGCGCAGGTAAAACAACACTTACCGAAATGCTAAGTAAGCATTACCGCTGGATACCACAATTTGAAGACGTAGACCACAATCCATACCTCATGGATTTCTATGAAGACATGCCTAGATGGAGTTTTAATTTACAAGTGTACTTTTTAAATGGTAGACTCAACCAATTGTTAGAAATTGCAAGAGGTACTGAAACCATTATTCAGGATAGAACCATTTACGAAGACGCTAATATTTTTGCGCCCAACTTACACGAAATGGGTCTTATGAGTAAGCGTGACTTTGACAACTATTATGCGTTTTTTACCACGCTTAAAACCATGGTGCAACCTCCGGATTTACTCATTTACTTAAAAGCATCTGTTCCTACCCTCGTATCACAAATACAAAAAAGAGGAAGAGAATATGAAGAAAATATCAGACTCGATTATTTAAAACGCCTCAACGAATATTACAACAAATGGATTGATGGATATCAAGAAGGCCCATTACTTGTAATTGATTGCGATAAAAATAAATTTGGTGAAAATGAAGCTGACCTAGGTGATATCATTGGAAAAATTGATAGCACATTGTTTGGCCTCTTCTAGTTTTTCTTTCTTAATCATATAATAATGGCAAACGGCGTCGTTACCGCTTCTATTGTAGAACAGTTTAAGCAACTTATTGGAAATGATTTTGTAGTAGCAGACGAAGAAAGCCTGCACAGATATGGCAAAGACGAAACCGAAAATTTATTGTATTTACCTGCCGTTGTTGTAAAGCCAAAAACAGCAGCTGAAATTTCAGCCATCCTAAAAATTTGTAACGAACATGGTTTACCCGTAACGCCAAGAGGTGCAGGTACCGGGTTAACTGGTGGTGCACTCCCACATTTAGGCGGCGTATTATTATCTACCGAAAGATTCAATCAAATACTAGACATAGACGAGCGCAACTTACAAGTAACCACCGAGCCAGGTGTGATTACCGAAGTGTTGCAAAATGCAGTTAAAGAAAAGGGACTTTTTTACCCACCCGATCCTGCTAGTAAAGGAAGCTGTTTTATTGGTGGTAACATTTCTGAAAATAGTGGTGGCCCCAAAGCGGTAAAATATGGGGTTGTAAAAGATTATGTGTTAAACCTAGAAGTGGTACTAGCTTCTGGTGAAATTATTTGGACGGGCTCTAATGTTTTAAAAAATGCTACGGGTTATAACCTTACACAATTAATTGTAGGTAGTGAAGGAACCCTTGGCATTGTTACTAAAATTGTGCTCCGTTTAATTCCGCATCCAAAATTTGATTTACTCATGCTGGCTCCATTTAATAGCTTAGAAAAAGCGAGCGAAGCAGTGAGTGCCATTTTTAGAGCAGGCATTACGCCAAGCGCTATGGAGCTTATGGAAATAGACGCCATAACTCTTGCCACTAAAATGTTAGATAGTTCAGCGGTTCCATTAACAGATGGTTTAGCAGCGCATTTAATTATTGAGGTAGACGGCAATAACCTAGATGTTTTAATGAACGAAATGGAAGCCATTTCAGAAGTATTAAATAGTTACGAAGTAGGTGAAATATATTTTGCAGAAGACGCGGAGCAAAAAAACGAACTTTGGAAAATTCGACGAAAAGCAAATGAAGCGTCTGTTATGGCAGGCTATACCATTGAAGAAGACGCTGTTGTACCAAGAGCCGAACTACCTAAATTAATTAGAGGTGTTAAAGAAATTGCTGCTAACAACGGTTTTAAAGTGGTTTGTTATGGTCATGCGGGTGATGGCAATTTGCATATTCGCATCAACCACCCTACCATTAAAAACAGTTACAACAATTCAGAAATGACGGCGGCACTCATGCCACTTTTTGAACTCATCGCAAGTTTAGGCGGTACAATTAGTGGAGAACACGGTGTGGGACTCATTCAAAAACCATTTTTGAAAACTGTTTTTTCGGAAACGCATCTAAGACTCATGCGTTCTATTAAAAAAACATTTGACCCCAATAACATATTAAACGCTGGTAAAATTTTTGACCTAGAAAGTCATTAAAAACTTTGCAGTAAAGCCGCGGCTTCTTTTGCTGTTGTAGCAACCATTAAACGGTGTTCAAAATTTTCATATAAAAAACCTTGGGCTTGCATCATACGCATATGAGCAATTAAGTGATCATAAAAGCCATTACAATTAAGTAAGATTATTTTTTTGTCGTGTATTTTTAAAGTGTTCCATGTAAGCATTTCAAATAGTTCATCGAGTGTGCCATTTCCACCTGGTAAAATGAGTGCTGCATCGCAAAGTTCATACATCATCTTTTTTCTTATGTGCATGTCTGATACCACATGTAGTTCGGTAATGCCTTCGTGCTGATGTTCCCATGTCGTTAATACTTCTGGAATAACACCAATCACTTTTACACCAGCAGCCATGGCGCCATTGGCCACAGCACCCATCAGGCCCTTATTGCCACCCCCATAAACAAGGCCCATGCCAATAACACCCAATAAATTTCCAAAGGCAGTTGCCTCCTGTAAAAACGCAGGATCTAACCCATCTTTGGAACCACAAAAAACAGCCACTGTTTGTATAGACATATATCAGATTCTTATGCGTAAAAAAGGCTCAATATCCGTACCTTTAAGGCCTACAATTTAACAAAAAATAACGATTGCTATGTCGCCCATTGTTTTATTTTCTTTTGTAATAGTATACTTCCTGATTCTACTTGTTGTAGCTAAAATAACGGGTAAAAATAGTACCAACGATTCTTTTTTTATTGGTAATCGAAATAGCAACTGGATGCTTGTGGCATTTGGCATGGTGGGCACTTCACTGAGTGGGGTAACTTTTGTTAGCGTACCTGGTCAGGTGGGCACCCTTGTAGGTGGCACCAATTATGTAAATGCTTTTTCGTATTTACAAATTACACTGGGTTATGTGATAGGTTATTTAATCATTGCGTATGTATTACTCCCTCTTTACTACAAGCTTAATTTAACTTCTATATACAATTATTTAAGTACGAGGCTCGGTGTTGCTTCTTATAAAACAGGCGCTTCTTTTTTTATACTGTCCAGAACCCTTGGCGCCACTGCACGGCTTTATTTAGTAGTGCGTATTTTACAAGACGCCATCCTACAAAGTTTTCATGTTCCTTTTTGGGCAACAACCATCATTATATTACTGATGATCTTGTTATACACCTATGAGGGCGGTGTTAAAACCATCGTTTGGACCGATACACTCCAAACATCATGCATGCTTTTAGGTCTTGTTATATGTGTATTTTATATCCTCAACCAACTCCATGTTGGATTCTTTGAAAGCCTATCTACCATGGCCGACAAGGGTTATACTAAAATCTTTTTTACGGAACCAACCAGTAAGCTATTTTTTGTAAAACAAATATTAGCAGGTGCTTTTGTGACCATTACCATGACGGGTATGGACCAGGAGATGATGCAAAAAAACATTTCAGTAAAGACCTTAAAGGATTCACAAAAAAATGTAATTACACTAGGCTTTACCATGCTATTGGTTATTACGCTCTTTTTATTTTTAGGCGGCCTTTTGTATTTATTTGCAAGCGCCAATGGTTTAGCTGTTACAGGTGATAAATTGTTCCCAACTATCGCACTTGAACATATGCCACCTGCGATGTCTATTATATTTATCATTGCCCTTATTTCTGCATTATTCCCAAGCGCCGACGGTGCTATTACGGCCCTCACCGCAACTTTTTGTATTGATATATTAGGGATGCAGCGCCGACAAGATTGGGACGAAGCAAGAAAAAAAACCATTAGACAGCGTATACATATTGGATTCGCACTTGTATTTTTATTATTTGTGATGGTATACAAGTGGATTGACAACCCAAGTATGATTGGCGTTATTTTAAAAGTAGCTGCATATACCTATGGTCCACTATTGGGCCTGTTTACTTTTGGCATTCTATTAAAACGAAACGTGGTTGACAAATGGGTGCCACTTGTTTGTATACTTTCTCCTTTACTTTGTTTGTTCATTGATACCAATCAAAAAGCACTATTTGGCTCTTTTGAAATTGGACTTGAACTCCTGATTATTAATGGCCTGATTACATTTTTAGGTTTATTGCTTATTTCTAAAAAAGAAACCGCGATATAACACTAGATGCTAGTTCCATTTATCATAGATCAAGCGGTGGCCTATTCGGATGTTTTTACAACACCCGCAAACCCTTTATTGCAACGGATTTTAGATGAAACAAGAGCTTCTCACCCAAAAGCACACATGCTTAGTGGCGAAGTACAAGGTCAATTTTTAAGCATGCTATCATGCATTAAAAAGCCTATGTACATTTTAGAAATTGGCACATTTACCGGGTACAGTGCGTTATGTTTAGCCAAGGGGCTTGACCCAAATGGAAAGCTACACACCATAGAAAATAGAACTGAGGACGCTCAAACTGCTCATCATTATTTTACACAAAGCAACTATGCACATCAAATTGAATTACACATTGGTGATGCAAAAGAAATCATACCCACCCTTTCACAGCACTTTGATCTTATTTTTATAGACGCCGACAAAACCGGCTATATCGAGTATTATGAAATGGTGGTACCAAAACTTGCCAAAGGCGGCATCATCATTGCTGATAATGTTCTTTTCCATGGAGAAGTTTTAGACAATCCTATTGCAGGAAAAAATGCAATGGCTATTCATGCATTTAATGAACACGTTAAAAACGATCCGCGCACATCACAAGTACTATTAACAATCAGAGACGGCATGTTACTGATCCAAAAAAACGAACTATGAAATTAAAATTTATATATACAATTCTGATTGCAACAACAATATCAATAAGTGGTATTGCGCAAACGATTGGCATAGAAACAGCTACCTATATCAATCAATTTAAAAATATAGCAATGCAGGAGCAAATTAGAACGGGGGTTCCTGCTGCCATTAAACTAGGTCAAGCCATATTAGAATCACAGACAGGTAAAAGTAGGCTCGCGACAGAAGCGAATAATCACTTTGGCATTAAATGTAAAACAGAATGGAGGGGTCCAAAAATTTACCACAATGATGACGCCAATGGCGAATGTTTTAGAGTATATGAAAATGCAGAGGCATCTTATATAGACCACTCAAATTTTTTAAAAACTAGAACACACTATTCATTTTTATTTAAACTAGATGTTAGGGATTTCACAAGTTGGGCGTTTGGACTCAAACAAGCTGGTTATGCTACCAATCCAAATTATCCTGCACAATTGATCAAAGCAATCAATGATTATGATTTAGCCCAGTACACGCTTATCGCCATAGATCAAAAGAAAAAAGGAATCGATTTCATCATTACGCCAGCGCCTGTACAAGCAACGGACACGCTAGTTAAAGCGGCAACAGTGTTGCAACAAGCGCCTACCAAAGAAGTGCCGCCTGCAACTATTCAACAAAGGGACACGCTAGTTACAGTAGCTCCCGCAGTAAAACCTACACCAGTGGTGCAACCTGCGTCTGTTCAAGTAACAGACACGCTAGTTAAAGCGGCACCAGTATTGCAACCAGCGCCTACCAAAGAAGTGCCGCCTGCAACTGTGAGTTTACTTGAAAATACCAAAGTAACAATCAATCATACAAAAGCGGTGCTTGCAACAAAAGGAAGTTCGCTTCTTGCAATTGCAAACCAACAAAAAATTAATTTGAGTAAACTGTTTGAGTACAACGAACTTGCTGAAATGAATATTTTAGACCAAGACCGTATTTTATTTCTAGAAAAGAAACAAAAATATGGGGGATCAGAAATTCACACCACCATAGGATCTGAAACACTTTACAGTATTGCACAAAAAGAAGGCGTTCAGTTGAGTTCATTGCTAGCCCTCAATCCATCGACCGGTAAAGACAGCATTTTACCAGCTGGTCAAAAAATTAAATTGAGATTGGAAGCAGCCCAAAAACCAAGTTCTAAAAAGTCTAAGAAAGGAAAGAAAAAATAAGAATATGTCTACGATTCAACTACACGGAAAAAGTTTCGAAATATTTTTACCAGAAGCGCTTATACAAGAAAAGATTACTGCGTTAGCCAATGAAATCAATGCTGATTATGCTGGCAAAAAACCCTTGTTTATTGCTGTATTAAACGGCTCCTTCATGTTTGCTTCCGATTTATTTAAATCGATTAACATAGAAGCAGAAATATGTTTTATCAAACTAGCTTCCTATAAAGGCACTACTTCTACGGGACAAGTAATAACTGCAATAGGCCTTGATATAGACCTGACCAACCGACATATTATCGTATTAGAAGATATTATTGATACCGGCAAAACGCTGCATACCTTTTTGCCACAATTACACAACCAACAACCTGCATCCCTAAAAATTGGGGTGCTACTTCACAAGCCAGATGCAACAGTATATGAGGTGCCTATCGATTATTGTTGCTTTTCTATTCCCAATAAATTTGTGTTAGGCTATGGATTAGACTTTGATGGATATGGCAGAAACAGCAAGGATATTTACAAACTTGTTGAATAGAGCCACCACCCCGGATTAAATACAATTAATTGAAGGCTTCTTTAACCCTGTCAAAAAAGCTCTTATCAGATTTGCTAGGATTGGGCTTGAAGTTGTCACTAGCCTGTAATTTTTCTAGCATTGCTTTTTCTTCGTCGGTAAAGGTTTGTGGTGTCCAGATATTTACATAAATGAGCTGATCGCCCTTTGCATATCCTTGCACTTCTGGAAAACCTTTTCCTTTGAGTCTAAATATTTTACCACTTTGTGTGCCGGCAGGTATTTTGATTTTTGCGCGTCCATCAATGGTAGGTACTTCTACCTGTGTTCCAAATACAGCGTCCACAAAATTTAGGTGTAAATCAAATGCTACATTTAGTCCATCACGTTGTAATTCTGGATGGGTTTCTTCTTCTATTTGAATGATTAAATCACCAGGGCTTCCTCCTCTTTCACCAGCATTCCCTTTTCCATTCATGCTTAGCTGCATGCCTTCTTGAACACCTGCTGGAATATCAATAGAAATGGTTTCTTCACCATACATTCTTCCCTCCCCTTTACAAGTAACACATTTAGCAGTAACTGTAGTTCCTTCGCCATTACAAGACGAACAAGTAGTAACGGTTTGCATTTGACCTAAAAAAGTATTGGTCAATTTACGTACCTGCCCACTACCCCCACAAGAACTACATGTTTGAACACTGTTTTTATCCTTAGCACCATTACCACCGCAACCGGTACAAGTAACATGCTTTTTTACTTTTACGTTTTTATTGACACCCTTTGCAATCTCCTCGAAATTCAATTTGATTTTAATACGCAAATTGCTTCCGCGCTGTCCTCTTGCAGCCCTGCCTCCACCGCCTCTTGATCTTCCACCGCCAAAAAAAGAACCAAAAGCATCATCCCCAAACATGTCTCCAAATTGGCTAAAGATATCGTCCATATTAGAGCTATGTGAAGCGCCACCACCCATTCCCGGGCCAAAAGCATTGTGACCAAACCTGTCATACTTTGCTTTCTTATCGGCGTCACTTAAAATCTCATAAGCTTCCGCAGCTTCTTTAAATTTTTCTTCTGCTTCTTTATCACCCGGATTTCTGTCTGGGTGAAATTGCATTGCCACTTTACGGTATGCTTTTTTTATTTCATCAGCAGATGAAGATTTAGATACCCCTAATATTTCGTAAAAATCTCTTTTTGCCATTGGTCATTTATTTTCCAACCACCACTTTTGCAAAGCGGATAATTTTATCATTTAAATAGTAACCTTTTGTTACATCATCAATTACTTTTCCTTTTAGGTCCTCGGTTGGTGCAGGAATTTCAGTAATGGCTTCATGCTTTTCTACATCAAAATCTTGATGGATACTCTCCATCACTTTAACACCTTTCGATTGCATCGTTGAACGCAATTTATTAAAAACAAGTTGAATGCCTTCTTTTTGAACAGCGATATCATCTGAGCTTTGCAATTGCTTTTCGGCACGGTCACAATCATCCAATAAATCAAGCATTGAAACAATGACGTCTTTTCCAGCTGTTTGAATAAGCTCTAAACGCTCCTTAGATGTTCTTCTTCTATAATTGTCAAACTCTGCCATTAAACGCAGGTATTTATCCTTTTGCTCCTGCAATTCGGCTTCAAGCTTGGTAATCGGATCTTCATCTGCTACTGGCTCGTTTAAATGCTCTGTTCCTGGCACATTTTCGTCGGTATTGAGCTCATTTTCAATATTTTGCTCCATTTCGTTTGGTATAGACTCTTCCATAAGGATTGCTTATTGTTTTACCCTTTTGACATGGCAAAAATTTTGCCGTTGCAAAGAAAAGGGAAAAATTGGCAGATTAATCCACCTTATCTTCGCAGACATGACAAAGTTGTTTCTAAAAAAGAAGATTGCAGGGCGTATCGCAAATGGTCACCCCTGGGTATTTGGCAATGAAGTAGACAAAATTGACGGCCCTATTGAGCCAGCTGCCACAGTAGATGTACATTATGCCGATGGTAAATTTGCCGGCAGAGGTTATATAAACCCAAAATCCCAGATTTTAGTTCGCTTACTCACTAGAAAGCCAGAAACTATCGATGCGGCCTTTTTTCACCGCCGTATTGCAGAAGCCTGGGCTTACCGTCAAAAAATTGGCTACACCGAAAACTGCCGTTTGGTTTTTGGAGAAGCAGATCAAATGCCTGCCCTTATCATTGATAAGTTTAACGACTATTTTGTTTTGCAAACCTTGTCATTAGGCATGGACCATTGGAAGCCTGCCATTGTTGATGCACTCAATACCATTTTTACACCCAAAGGGATCTACGAAAGGAACGATGTGCCGGTAAGAGAACTAGAAGGCCTCTCTCAAATTAAAGGTTTTTTATCGGAGCCATTTGATACAAATATTATCATCAACGAAAATGGATTACGCTTTCATGTTGACATAGAAAATGGTCAAAAAACGGGGTACTTTTTAGACCAACAAGACAACCGAAAAGCCATTCAACATATTGTAAAAGGCGCCGAAGTTTTAGGTGCGTTTACCTACACTGGAACATTTGAAATTCATGCGGCGCACTATGGTGCTAAATCTGTGTTGGGTTTAGACATTTCAGAAAACGCAGTAGCGCAAGCCAATAAAAATGCGGCACTAAATGGCCTCGCTGATATCTGTAAATTTGAAGCGATGAACGCCTTTGATGTGCTCAAACAATGGGGTAAAGATGGCAGACAATACGACGTTGTAATGCTTGACCCGCCTGCGTTTACAAAGAGTAGAGAAAGTATTCAAAAAGCCATTACCGGATATAAAGAAATTAATTTGCGTGGGATGAAGTTAATTAGAAACGGCGGTTTTTTAGTGACATCTAGTTGCACCAATCTCGTACAACCTGAACTCTTTTTGCAAACCATTGAAATGGCAGCAAAAGATGCGCGCAAAAAAATTAGGCAAGTAACGTTTCAAGCACAGGCTTCTGATCATCCCATTATTTGGGGAATGGAAAACACCAATTATTTGAAGTTTTTGATTGTTGAAGTAACGGATAAATAAGTAAGGAAATAAATTACTTACTCACTTGGAATTTACCAGACTCAATGAGTCTACCTGCTTGGTCACGGAGTTGAAAAACATACAAGCCACGGGTGTAATGATCGTCTAAAATAAAGCTTACTTTTTTATTGGATAACCGCTGTTCGCTCATTTTTTTCCCATAAAAACTATAAATAGCAATCACACTGGTTGACTCCACTGATTGATCAAATTCAAAATTGATAACTGTGGTAGCGGGGTTGGGATAAAAACGTAAAACTTTGGTCGTGGCAGGTGCACCCAAAAAGGTATCGTAAAAACCATTACCACCGGTTACAAAACCGGTAGTAATGGTATATAAAATAACGATGATTAGTAAGTTCCTTTTGGTCATTGATAGTGCCTAATTAGAACAAAGATACGTAAAACTAGATTAAGCTAGTTTTGCTAGGGTTTCCTGAATCGCAGCAAAGTTTGGTAAATCACCTGGGGTAGGACAAACTTCGGCGTATTGAATAACACCTTCTTTATCAATTACAAAAGCAGCACGCTTGCTTACACCTTGCATCTCAAATGCAGGGAATACATCATATAAAACACCAAATGCCTTTGCAGCATCTTTGTTAAAATCACTCAATAATGGGAAATTTAGGTTTTGTTCTTCTTTAAACTTACCTAGTGCAAATAAAGAATCTACCGAAACACCAAATACTGTTGCAGAAGTATTATTGTACACTGCAATATTGTCTCTAATAGAACAAAGCTCAGTGGTACAAACGCCAGTGAAAGCAAGAGGGAAAAACAATAGAACTACGTTTTTGCCTTTTTGATCTGCTAAATGAACCTGATTCTTATCGGTGTCAAATAAACTAAAATTAGGTGCTGGGGTGCCTGTTGTTAAACTCATATGTTTTGTTTTTAATGGTAACAAGTGAAAATAAATATTGTTTATTTTTTTAAGGTTTTTAGTTTTTGTTTGTTTGCGTAGGATTCTAATGAGTCTACAAGTTCTTTATACGCCACAGGATGCGCTTCATAAAAATGATAGCTATCAAAAAACTGTTTTTTAGAGATCTTATGAACTGCAAATACCTGCTCATACAAAGGGATGTCTTCTTTTACTTTTAATAGGAGTGTATCCCCTATTAGTTTTCGCGCATACCATTCATCTGCCTTAAGCATATCAAACATAACCACCTTCATGGTGTTAACGGGTAAGACATTTTTAGGCGTCCGTCCGTTACACGCTATCAAGATCAGCAGCGCAAATAACACTTGATATATTAGTCGCTGATTCATTGAAGTGCTTCTTTATATTTTGGGGCGTTTGTAGGATCAAGGAACGATAATAATTCGGTGGCTTTTACTCGATCGGCTGTTTTTGCCTTTTTAAAAATACCGGATAACTCTGGATATTTACTTTGCATAAAAAACTGCTGAATCATACTGTTTTGATTGTCCTGGACAAAAGTTTGAAGTTGTATAAGCGAAGCAAGTATAGAACTCTGTGCAAGTGCTTCGTTATCCAATAAATGATCCAATCCGTTTCTATAATAGCCATAAATAACATCGTGTATGCTATTATTACGTGCATTGGTTAGATTTTCTGCCAACCAAAAACGGTTGCGAAGTCCATCAAACATTTTCCAACCTTGAATCCCTTTGCCTTCCGGTGCATTATTCACAATATTTAGTGCTTTTCGAAAATAAGGCTCGCCACCTTTTAACGCAAAGGAATCATAATCTAAACCAATAATCATATAGGCATAGTAGGCTAAAATAGCGGGCAAATTAGCTGCACCGGCGTCAGTCCCTTGCACCCTTGCTTCATTGAATTCAAGTGGCTGAAATTCTTGGTATTTAAATGTTACATCAGGGTCCTGAAAATTAACCATACTAGCTTTATAGGTTGCTCCGTATACGGGTCTAGCTGCTTGGATACTCAACGTCGCTTTATAAACATTTGCTTCCACAATGGATTCGATATTGACAATAAAACTACATTCAATTTTCTCATGAGGTCTGTATATATCGGGGGTCCACTTTCTATTGTTGAGCAGGTTTGTAAGCTGTGTTTGAAGCGTTACAAATATTCTTTTATCAATGGTAGTAGCTACCCTATTCGACAATACGGTCACCCTTGCTTGCAATTCCTGGGCTTTAACACCCGAAAAAACAACCACCAATAATAAGGTAAGTAAAGTATGGGCAAACTTCATAGTAGGTCAAATAGGATACTCTAAATTAACAAAAAAAGACAGTTAAAAAACTGTCTTTTTGTATAGCATAGGATGTTTGAATTAACGGAATAAATCGTTCTCTTCATTTTTTCTGTAATACACTTTGCCTTCCATGAATTCTTGGGTTGCTAAAATAGCAGGGTTAGGCATTTTTTCGTAAGCTCTAGAGATTTCGATTTGCTCTTTGTTTTCATGAATTTCTTCTAAGCTATCGGTATGACTTGCAAACTCTTCCAATTTGTTGTGCAATTCTTCTCTGATAGATACATTGATTTGATTGGCTCTACGTGCAACAATAGCGATTGACTCGTATAAATTACCCGTTTTTGCTTTGATATCTATTAGGCTTTTAGTTTCAACAACGCTTGGTGTGTTGGCACTTAATTGTCTTCTTAGCTTACTCATTTTTTTGTATTGTTTAAATAATTTGAAGATGCTGTTTTGTATTTATTTACATCAGCCACATACTTACTTGTATTGTAGCGTTCTAAAAAATCATCGGCTTCTACGATCACTTTTGCATAACGCTCTTGTTGTTTTTCCTCGTAACTCATTTCGGCATATTTATAATAAGATACCACTACTTGGTATTTATATAAATCGGCTCTTTTCGAGTCTGGAAAATTATCAGACACATTACCAAAAGCTACTGCTGCTGCTTTAAAATAACCTAGGTTTAAATAAAGTTGCGCTGCTTTAAACTCTTTATCTTCTAATTTCTCTCTGCACTGATCAATAATTTCTGTTGCATCCAACACTCTTTTAGAGCCTGGATGGCCATTGATAAATACCTGCATTAACTGCATGGTTTTATTGGTACTGGTTTGATCTAAATCTACCTTTGGTGATTCTTTAAAGAACGAATATGCACGCATGTATTCTATTTCTTCCAACTTGTTTGAACTCGGAAAGTTTTCCAAAAAATTCTTGAACAAGTTTTCGGCGTTCGAGTAATCTTTTTGATAATAATAAGAGTACGCGAATTTATAATACATGTCTTCGTAACGAGGGGTACCTTTCATCACCTGAAAAATATCTTCGTACAAAACCTGCGCTTTGCTGTAATCTTTTTTAGCGTAAAACTGTTCCGCCATCTTATACTTATACTCGACGTCTTTGCTCTTTAAGATTTTAGAAAACTTTGAGGAGCAGGAAACCAGCACAAAAGCAGCCAAAAAAACAATTACAATTCTATTCATACAGGTTGGCAAAATTAGTTAATTGTTAGCAAATTAGAAATTTGATTTCTGATATTGACTATCAACTAGTTAAGAAAAATATAAAAAGCTGCCTAACCGGGTGGTTAGACAGCTTTTTGACCTATTCCTAATGAAAGGGGACTAATTAGTTCCCACCTTCACCTTCCTGCAATTTTGCCTTGATGTCAGCAAGTGCGCTCAAATCACCTAAGGTAGATTTCTCTACTTTAGACTGAACGGCTTTTACTGCCTTCTTGGTGTTGTCAGATTCTGCTTTGGCTTCTTTCTTAGCTACTTCCTTTTCTTCAGCTATTACTTGCTCCCATAAGCGTGCATGTGATAATACAATACGCTTTTCGTTGCGATCAAATTCGATCACCATAAATTGCGCTGTGTCATCTGCTTTTACCTGAGAACCATCTTCTTTGTTTAAGTGACGGTTAGGTACGAATCCTTCTAAGCCATATTGTAATTGTACAAGAGCGCCTTTGTCATCCTTGCGGGTAACAGTGCCTTCATGCACAGATCCAATTGCAAAAGTTTCTTCTAATGCATTCCAAGGATCTTCTTCTAATTGCTTATGACCTAATTGTAATTTTCTGTTTTCTTTATCAATGCTTAAGATAATGATATCGATAGCCTCTCCAACTTTCGTGTAGTCAGAAGGGTGATTGAAACGCTTCAACCAACTTAAATCACTGATGTGAATCATACCACCAATACCTGGTTCCATTTCAACAAAAACACCGTACGGAGTGATATTTTTTACCAAACCTTTGTGCTTGCTGTTTTCAGGGAATTTAGTTTCGATGCTGCTCCAAGGATCTTGGCTCATTTGCTTAATAGATAAGCTCATTTTGCGCGCGTCCTTGTCAAGTGTTACCACTTTAGCTTCGTACTCATCTTGTAACTTAAAGAATTCTTTTGCGTTGATTGGTGTGTTAGCCCATGTGATTTCTGATACGTGCACTAGACCTTCAACACCAGGTTGAATTTCTAAGAAAGCACCGTAATCTTCAATGTTTACGACTTTACCTTTCACCACAGAACCTTCTGAAAGTCCTTCTGGTAATACATCCCAAGGGTGTGGAGTTAATTGCTTAAGACCTAAGCTGATACGTTTTTTGTCATCATCAAAGTCTAATACAACCACTTGTAATTTTTGATCCATCTTCACCACTTCGCTAGGGTGAGAGATACGACCCCATGAAATATCGGTGATATACAATAAACCATCGAGTCCACCTAAGTCCATAAATGCACCAAAGTCAGTGATGTTTTTAACAACACCTTCTAATACTTGACCTTTCTCTAATTTGCTCATGATCTCTGCACGTTGTGCTTCGATATCGCTTTCGATAAGGGCTTTGTGTGATACAACCGCGTTCTTAATGGTTTCGTTGATTTTTACAACTTTAAATTCCATTGTTTTACCAACAAACTGATCGTAATCAGTAACTGGCTTCACGTCAATTTGAGAACCTGGTAAGAAAGTTTCCATACCAAATACATCAACGATCAAGCCACCTTTTGTTTTGCTGGTAACAGTACCAGTAACCACCTCACCTGTTTTGTGCACTTCCATAATTCTTTCCCAAGCACGGAAGATGCGCGCAGATTTGCGGCTAAGGTGTAAGTTTCCTTGACGGTCTTCTTTTTCAACAACCATCACTTCTACTTCATCACCAATTTTTAATCCTTGAAGATCACGGAATTCGTTAGAAGAAATAAGGCCATCACTTTTGAAACCAATGTTGATAACAACATCTGTTTTAGTTAAAGCAACAACGATACCATTCATGATTTCGCCATCTTGGATTTGTACGAAAGTGTCATCATACACTTTATCATACTTTTGTCTTTCTGCTTCGGCATAATGACTTACGTTACGTTTGTCAATGCTCCAGTCAAAATCATCGTGCGCAGTTTCTACAACTGGCGCTGCTGCAGGGGCATTTGTTGTCGCAGTTACAGCTGTTGCCTCGGCACCAGTGCTGTCCTGAGCATCTGCGTTTAATTGTTTACGGAAAATTTG
>CANHHX010000015.1 GCA_947461125.1 Bacteroidota bacterium
TTACAATCGAAGGACACCTGAGGACCGATCATGGCAAAAAAGCCGCCCGCCAAATTCGCTCTCAGGAAAACGTGCCAGCTGTAATTTACGGGGGTGCTCAGGAGGTAAATTTTTACGCTTCTGCAAAGGCTTTTAAGCCTCTGGTGTACACTGGTGAGTTCCAAATTGCTGAAGTTACCGTGGACGGTAAAAAGTACAGATGTATCTTAAAAGATCTTCAGTTTGACAAAGTAACAGATGCGTTAATCCATCTTGATCTTTTAGAACTTGTAGAAGACAAAAAAGTAGTAGCAACCCTACCACTTAAATTTGTTGGAACATCGGTGGGTGTTAAAGAAGGTGGTAAGCTCGTTATCAAAATTAAATCTTTAAAAGTGAAAGCTTTACCAAAAGATTTAGTAGAAACCATTAACGTAGACATTACTAGCCTAGCACTTAATGGAAACATTAGAGTAGAAGACGTGAAAGCGCCTGGTCTTGAGATCATGAACTCTCCACGTATTCCTATTGCTTCTGTTGTTATGACACGTCAGTTAAAGCAGGAAGAAGCAACAGCTGCTAAAGAAGTTAAAAAGAAGTAATTCACTTAACAATAGCTTTAACAAAAAGGCCTTCGTTTTTCGAAGGCCTTTTTTATTTACATAATTTTTAATGTTAGCTCACCACGGCTTTCCCTTCTTTAATCCACTCATTCATACCAGGGCTGTAATTAGATACATTGGTATAACCTTCTTTTACAAGAAGGGAATAGCCAATAGCTGCTCTATCACCACCTTGGCAATGAATAATTACTGGCTTATCTTTTGGAACTTTATGTAAGTTTTGTAATAGCGTACCTACAAAAACATTGGTGGCTCCTGTAATATGACCACTGTTGTATTCGGCTACACCTCTTAGGTCAATAACCTCAGCTGTTGTGTTGGCTTTAACATCACTAATGGTTACCATGGTAGATGTTAACAATGGAGTATCCGATAGTTCATTGATTTTTGCAGCGTCTACAAAACCATAAATATTGTCAAGACCAATACGCATTAATTTTCTGGTAAGGTCATCCATTTGGCTAGGGCTTGCTACCAGTATAAACTGTTCATTGTAAGAAACAAACCAACCCATCCAAGTGGCAAATGAATTATTGCCTTGTATGTTAATGCTTCCTTTTATAAATCCTTTTTCAAAATCTTGTTTGTTGCGGGTGTCAATTAATTTGATGCCCTTTGCAGTAGCTGCTTTTAAATCGGCAGCAGATAATTCTTTAATGGTAGGAACTTCTGTTAACAAAGGACGATCTACTTTATTGAGTTCCTTCATTTTTGCAAAATACTTAGGCGGCTCTGGCTGATCTGTTAATAAGAAATCAATAAAGCCAGCTTTGTTGGTGCCATAACTAAATGCCCAGTTTCTTTTTTTCTCGTAACCCACTGTTGTACTAGGTACGGCGCCAAGTGCTTTACCGCACGCAGATCCTGCGCCATGGCCTGGCCATACTTGAATAAATTCTGGTAAGTTGGCAAAGAGGTTAATAGACTGATACATTTGTTCAGCACCTTTGTCTTGTGTACCTACCATGCCTGCTGCTTTTTCTAATAAGTCGGGGCGTCCAATGTCTCCAACAAATACAAAGTCGCCGGTAAATAACATCACGGGCTCTTTACTTGCTGGGGTATCGGTTAATAAAAAGCTGATACTTTCTGGGGTATGCCCAGGTGTATGTAATACGTCAATTTTTAAATTACCAATCATTACCTGACTACCATGTTTAAGGCCTTCGTGCGCAAACTCATACTGCCAGCCTTCACCACCCTCATCAGATAAGTACATTTTAGCGCCTGTAACAGCAGCTAATTCGCGCGCACCACTTAAAAAATCGGCGTGTATATGTGTTTCAAAAACATGCGTGATTTGCATGTTGTTTTGCTTGGCAATTTCTAGGTAAGTGTCTATATCACGCTTTGGATCAATAACAGCTGCAACGCCGGCTTTTTGACATCCAATAAAATAACTCGCTTGTGCTAAGGTTTTGTCGTATACGTGTTGAAAATACATAAGAAATTTTTTTAGTGCTTTATTTGAATACTGCAAAGTTGCAACATCCAAAAACATTTTTTTGTGACAAATATCACCTTGCTATTTAATAGCCTGCCCTTAGGTAACTCCAGCCTTGTTCTTGTTTTAAAATCACTTCACCCACGCCCGATGGTACTGTAAATACCGATGGGATAAGCATTTGCTTTGTTATGCCATATTTGCCCATGGTGTTTTCACAAGCGTTAAATACAATACCTTTTTTAGACAGCTGTTCCACATCATTTACTAAATGTGATTTTGACGCAACTAAAAAATCAAGTGCTCTACCATGCACCACCACCTCAATTTGTAACTGTTCAGGCCAAATTTTAGATAGGTTTTTGATGTTACCAATTACGCCACCCCATGCAGCCGTATCGGCACTGTTAAGTTGTATGACCACTTTGTGTGAAGTTGTTGTTGAAGGGTTTTGAGCCATAGCTGTTGTGCTAAAACCCAACAAGCAAAATGTAAACAAAAGGATTGTGTTTTTCATATTCCACAATTTAATTCATTTTTATACTTTTTTGATGGAAAAAATTGGGTTGGTGACATTTATCACCTATCTTTTATTTTTATAAAGGCACTTTTGTGTCAAATTAAAAATCATGGAAATAATTGGATACCTAGCGTCCATTTTTATTGGGATTTCACTGGGCCTTATTGGTGGCGGCGGAAGTATTTTAACGGTACCTGTACTCGTATATTTATTTGGTGTAGATCCTGTTTTAGCAACAGCCTACTCTTTATTTATTGTAGGTGCTAGTAGCCTTATAGGTGCATGGCCTAAATACAAGCAAGGTTTTGTAAATATTAAAACAGCTATCATATTTGGTATCCCCTCTATTGTAGCGGTATTTGCTACCAGAAAATATTTGGTACCAGCCATACCTTCGCAGCTTGGAACCATAGCAGGTATTGAAATAACCAAGCCACTACTTATGATGATGCTTTTTGCAGTACTCATGGTAGCCGCTTCTTTTTCTATGATTCGTTCTAAGGCTTCAAAAAATGAAGAAGAGCCAGCCGAGCAAAAATTTAATTACCCGCTTATATTAGTAGAAGGAGCACTTGTAGGTATGCTTACTGGCCTTGTAGGTGCAGGCGGTGGATTTTTAATTATCCCAGCACTGGTGATGCTCAGCAAACTCCCTATGAAACAAGCTGTGGGCACATCATTACTTATTATTGCAGCAAAATCATTAATAGGATTTACAGGTGATTTGTCAAATAGCACCATGGACTGGACCTTATTGTTATCGGTAACGGCGCTGGCTATTGCTGGTATTTTTATAGGTGATAGACTCAGTACAAAAATTGATGGCAACAAACTTAAAAAAGGCTTTGGTTGGTTTGTGCTTATTATGGGTCTTTACATCATTGCACAACAATTGTTTTTTCCAACAGGCGGAACGCATTAATTGAATTCATTAATTTTTTAAGGCAAGATGTTAGCAAGATTATTTACAATAGCGTTATTGTTGTGCGCTCTAACTGGCTATGCGCAGCACCAAGAGCTTACCGAAGATCCTAAATTATGGGGTAAATCTGGAAAGCAATTGGACAGCAGTAGTTTATTGTATCGTTTTCAAATGGGCAATATCCACGGACATTTACGTAGTTTTTTTAGCTCTAATTTTAATAAAAATAGTGACGTAGATTATGCGCAGGCGATTGGAGGTGGTATACAATTTATTTCTAAACCTGTGTATGATGTAAAAGTGGGTGTGAGTGGTTTTTTTGTGTACGATGCATTTTCATCAGATCTTACCAAGGTGCATCCTTTATCAGGAACATTAAATAGGTATGAGCTTGGGCTATTTGATCTTACAGATCCAGCTAATAAAACAGATATAGACCGACTCGAAGAATTATACCTTCAATACCAAAAAAATAAAATCACAATTACAGTAGGTAAACAATTACTCAATACGCCATTTATTAATTTACAAGATGGACGCATGCGTCCTACCGAGGTACAGGGTTTTTGGCTTCAGCATAAAAACAAAGAAACCAAATGGTATGCAGGTTGGCTTAATCGGTTTTCACCGAGGAGCACAGTGGCATGGTATAAAACTGGCGAGTCTATTGGGCTTTACTCGGTGGGCGTAAATTTAGACGGCACAAAATCAGGGTATAAAAATGAACTTGAATCTAGAGGCGTTGCACTTATTGGCGCAGAACTAGGGGTACTAAAAAATCATAAAATTCAGTTGTGGAATCAGTTTGTAGAAAACATGTTTAATACCAGCATGGTGCAAATTGATAAAACACCCACACAAAAAAAGCCGTTTTATTATGGCTTGCAATTGATAACGCAAACGGTGGTAAATAAGGGTGGTAATAATGACGCCGCAAAAACCTATTTTAACCCTGATCAATCTAGTTTAGTAATAGGTGCCAGGCTTGGTAAAAAAGCAGGTGCATGGGATTATTCATTAAACTATACGCGCATTACCAAAAAGGGTCGTTATTTAATGCCTCGTGAGTGGGGACGTGATCCTTTTTATACTTTTTTAATGGGTGAAAGAAATGAGGGCATGGGTGATGTAAGTGCTTATGTGGTTAAAGCAAAATATACAGCCCCAAAACTTCCGATAACCTTAAATATGGGTGCGGGTTATTATAGCCTGCCGGACATTACAAATTATGCGCTTAATAAATACAGTTTCCCATCTTATATGCAGTACAATATAGACGTACGCTACGCTTTTACTGGTTTTTGGAAAGGCTGGGAGGCGCAACTCATTTATTTTTATAAAGATGCTACGGGTAATACCTATAATAACCCAAAGTATTATATCAATAAAGTGGATATGGCTCATTTTAATTTTATCTTAAACTTTCATTTTTAAACAATCCATGGTAACACTGCTTTGTGATAAATGTCACGTTTTATGTAAAAAAATAAGTTGAATTTAGTTCCGTAACATTGCCATATGAACCAAAATAACCGTCGAAACTTTATTAAAAATGCCGCTGTGCTGGGCTTTGGCGTACCTGCCACCATGGGTCCGGTGTCTGCTGCATTTACGGCTTCAGATAGCGCAAGCGGTGCCGAGGCTGGCAGTCAACAACAGGCGCCCAATCAATTTAGTCTTTTTATAACCACCGATTTGCACGCGCAACTTCATACCCACGACGAGTTTTTTTGGGAGAATGAAAAGGCGGTGTATAAAAAACGTGGCGGCCTTGCGGTATTAAAAACAATGATTGATGGTTTGAGGGCACAGCATCCGCAAAATATTTTGTATGATGGTGGCGATTATTTTCATGGTCATGGTGTTGCTTCTATGTCGGAAGGAGAAGCGCTTATCCCACTCATGAATGCTTTTAATTACGATTTAATTTTACCAGGCAACTGGGAAGTGGTGTATAAAAAGAAAAAAATGCTCTATGATATGGGGCATTCTAACGCTGCAAAAATTTGTGCCAATATGTGGCATAAAACAAACGATGCAGACAATGGGACGTTAATTTATCCGCCCTATTGGATTAAATATATTGCTGGTGCTAAAGTAGGCTTTATTGGTTTTACAGATCATCTGGTGCCTAAGCGTCAGTCACCTGCATACAGTGAGGGTATTGGATTTACGCATGCCACAGATAATGTAGCAAAGTATATTAAGTACCTCCAAGAAGTTGAGGGTTGTGGTATTATTTTTGTTGTTACCCATATGGGTCTCGCACAGCAGGTTGGTTTAGCCAACGATCCAAATATTGCCGGTGCCGATTTTATTATTGGTGCTGATACCCATGAAAGGGTGCGCGTGCCTATACAAGGCAAGTATACAAAAGTAGTAGAGTGTGGTGCTTTTGGTTCTTTTTTGGGAAAATTAGATGTTACCGTAAAAGACGGAAAAATAGATAGCTATCATTATGCGCTTTTAGATGTTGATCCTGTAAAATATCCGGCCAATAAAAAAATGTTAGCCCTTGTAGATACAGCAGCAGCGCCGTATGCAGCTTCTTTGCAAAAAGTACTGGGCTACACTGCAACGCCACTGGTACGTTATTTTGTTTTAGAAACACCCATGGATAATTTAATTACCGATGCGGTAATGTGGAAGTTTAAACCGGACATAGCACTTAGCAATGGATTTAGATTTTGCCAACCACTAGCCGTACCCGAGGGTGCACAAAAAGTAGCTATTACCAACGAGTTTTTATGGAATATGTTACCCGTAGATTCTACGGCTAAAACAGGGGAGGTAACAGGTCAACAAATATTAGAGTGGCTCGAAAAAGAACTCGAAAATGCATTTGCCACAGATCCTAGTAAAAGATTTGGTGGATGGTTTGTGCGTTTTGCAGGCATGGAAGTAAACTGCACCATTGGAAAACCCAAAGGGCAGCGGGTTAACACCGTAAAAATTAAGGGGCAGCCACTTGATAAAAATAAAATGTACAAAATTGTGGCTTGTGAAAGAGAGGGTGACCCTAACGATACACTTTGCAGAATTGAAAAAGTGAGTAATCCGGTAGCTACACAAATTACATTACATGCGGTAATAGAGGAATACCTGGCTGCTAATGGCGTTGTGTCACCAAAGCTTGAGGGGAGAACCATTGCCACCGATCAACCCGCTACATTATTAACCCAGTTACAAGGAACTACTTACAACTTTAGATAATTTTTATAACCATGAAAAAACAATACATAATACTCATTGGTGCAGCTGCACTTGTGCTTATTTATTTTATGGTAAGTTTTATACGTGGCGACATTTTTAAAATGGACAACACGCTTGCGGTAACAGATAGTACCTGGGTAGCACCAAGTATTTACACCGATAATACGGTGAGTGGTGAGGAGCGTAAACTGGTAATTTACGGTCAAGATTTAATTGCGCATACGGCAAAATATTTAGGACCTAAGGGAAGCGTGGCACAAATCACCAATGGCATGAACTGTCAGAACTGTCACTTGCAAGCAGGTGCGAAAGCCTGGGGTAATAATTACGCGGCTGTTTTTTCTACGTATCCAAAATTTAGGGATAGAAGTGGTCAAACCGAAAGTATTTACAAGCGTGTAGCCGATTGTATGGAACGAAGTTTAAACGGCACAGCGGTAGATAGTAATAGTAGAGAATTTAAAGCCATATACGCTTACATTAAATGGATAGGTCAAGATGTACAAAAAGGGCAAAAGCCACATGGTTCAGGCATCGAAAAACTAGCCTATTTAGACCGTGCTGCAGATCCAGTAAAAGGTAAGCAGGTATATACCACGCAGTGTATGAGTTGTCATGGCGCTGGTGGTGAAGGACAATTAACACCTGAAGAAACTGAATATGCGTATCCGCCATTATGGGGGGCAAATAGTTACAACGATGGCGCCGGGCTTTATAGAATTAGCAATTTTGCAGGTTATGTAAAAAACAACATGCCAAATTTAATTGCTTCTCACAAAAACCCTGCACTAACTACTGAGGAATGTTGGGATGTGGCTGCCTATGTAAACAGCCAACCAAGGCCACATAAAGATCAAAGTAATGACTGGCCCAAGTATGATAAAAAGCCACTAGATTTTGCTTTTGGTCCATACGCCGACGATTTTTCTGAAACACAGCATAAGTATGGGCCTTTTAAACCCATTCAAAAATTTTATAAAAAATAAAAAAAACAAACAAGCATGATGGAACAAATTCAACAACCCTGGCCCTGGTATGTAGCAGGTATTTTAATTGGACTTATCGTACCAGCACTTTTAATTTTAGGTAATAAAACCTTTGGTATTTCTTCTAACCTACGGCATGTGTGTGCAGCTTGTATTCCAGCGGGTCTTCCATTTTTTAAATACGATTGGAAAAAGGAAGTATGGAATTTCTTTTTTGTAGGCGGTATTTTTGGTGGTGCATTTATTGCCAATGCTTTTTTAATGAGCGGTGCGCCTATTGAGGTAAGTCCTGCGTTGCAGAGCGAGTTAGCGGGTTATGGACTAACGGATTATAGCTACATGTTACCAAAGGAGCTTTTTAGTTTTGAATCATTACTTACGGTAAGAGGTTTTATTATTATGGTAGTGGGTGGATTTTTAGTAGGCTTTGGTACGCGCTATGCAGGCGGTTGCACATCGGGGCATGCCATTATGGGACTTAGTAATTTGCAATGGCCATCATTAGTAGCTACCATTAGCTTTATGGTGGGTGGATTTTTTATGGCAAACATTATTTTACCTTGGATTTTATCCTTATAAATAGTTAACAATGAACAACGAAAAAGTACAAAATATAGATAGTAATACAGCTTGTGTCAATGAATCGACACAGCAGCACCCAGCATGGTATAATTTAAAATACGCAGCAGTGGGAATTATTTTTGGAATTGTTTTTGTGAAGGCAGAAATTATTTCTTGGTTTAGAATCCAAGAGATGTTTAGACTACAAAGCTTTCATATGTTTGGTGTGATTGGAACAGCAGTAGTAGTTGGTGCGATCAGTGTTTTTTTAATTAAAAAACTAGACATCAAAACCATCCATGGCGAAAAAATAAAAATTGCCGATAAGGAATTTAACAAGGGTCAAATTTATGGTGGCTTGTTGTTTGGATTTGGTTGGGCATTAACAGGTGCCTGTCCGGGTCCATTATTTGCACATATTGGCGCCGGATTTTACGCAGTACTCGTAGTGATACTAAGTGCTATTGCAGGTACCTGGACGTACGGATATTTTAGAGATAAGCTACCACACTAATTAGTGGTTGTGTGGCTTATTTTTTGATCCATTCGATACTGTTACGGTGCAGGATAATCCAACCATTTTTTTCCATCTTTTTCATGAGCCTACTAATCACTTCGCGTGAGCTGTTCAGGTCTGATGCAATTTCTTGGTGGGTTAGTTTTAAGATAGGGCCAAATTTTTCTACTTGTTTTTTTAGATAAAACTCAAGGCGTTCATCCATGTTCTTAAACGCTACTTCGTTTACTGTTTTAAGCAGTTCTTCGTAGCGGGTGCGGTATGTTTTAATTACAAAGTAGTGCCAGCTTTTAAATTCGGAGAGCCATTTGTCCATAAACTTAATAGGTATGGACAGTAGGGTTACATCGGTGAGGGCTTTGGCAAGTACCTGGCTTTGTTCGGCCTGAAAACTACATACCATGGAAACGGCACATGCCTGACCTGGTGATATGTAGTACATGAAATATTCGTCACCTTCCTCGTCTTCTTGGTAGAGTTTAACGGTGCCTTCTACTACCATCATGGTTGAACGTATTTGTTGCCCCACTTTTAGTAGAGAAGTGCCAGCAGGTATTTCTTTGATTTCTGCATGTTCCAGAATGGCTTCGTACAAACCATCTTCTAAATTAGGAAAGAGGGTTTTTAATCGTTCCTTGGTAATCATAGTTGCAAGGTACCTGTTTTTCTGTTTTTTAAGTACATTTGGCCCTCACGTTACACAGATGCATAAATTTTTAATAGTAGGACTTGGAAACATTGGCGCCGAATACGTGCACACCCGCCACAACATTGGTTTTGATGTGGTAAGTGCTTTTGTGTTGAGGCATGGCGGTATGTTCAAAAACGACCGCTTAGCAGACGTTGCCACGGTTACTTGGAAGGGCAAACAATTTGTGTGCATAAAACCTACTACGTACATGAACCTAAGTGGTAAGGCTTTTAAATACTGGATGGACAAAGAAAAATTGGAGCCCAGTCAAACCCTTACCATTGTAGATGATTTAGCATTACCACTCAATAAAATGCGTATGCGCGGCAGTGGATCTGACGCGGGGCATAACGGATTAAAAGATATTCAGCTGATGCTTGGCACCGATGTGTATCCAAAGCTTAGGTTTGGAATTGGCAATCAGTTCCCAAAAGGTGGTCAGGTAGATTTTGTGTTAGGTAAATGGCTACCGGGTGAGCAACCTGTGATCGCGCAAAAAATAGACAAGAGCATCGAGATGATTGAATCTTTTGCTGCCATTGGACTGGACCGAACCATGACTATTTGTAACGCCCTTAATTTTGAAATTTAATTTGTTATGAAAATATTTTGTGTAGGACGTAATTACGCAGCCCATGCCAAAGAATTAGGCAACGCGGTACCCGAAGCGCCGGTTATTTTTATGAAACCAGATACGGCGGTATTACCAAAAGGAGTGGACTTTGTATACCCTAGTATTACTTCTGATTTGCATTACGAAATTGAACTTGTGTTACGTATTGGCAAAACAGCCAAAAACATAAGTGCCGCTAACGCCCTTAGCTATTTAGACGCCATTACGGTAGGGATAGACTTTACTGCCCGCGATGTACAAGCCGACTTAAAAGCCAAGGGTTTACCCTGGGAAAAAGCCAAGGCCTGGGATAATTCGGCGATTGTAGGGGAGTGGAAGCCTTTTAATGCAGAAGCTAATGCGGATGGTGCCGATATTTTGTTTTCCTTGACCAAAAACGGCCAAACCGCACAATCGGGCACCACCCAAGACATGATTTATAGCTTTGAAACCCTCTTAGAACACATATCTGGCTACTTTACCCTATCTCCCGGCGATCTTATTTACACGGGCACCCCTGCCGGCGTAGGCCCCTGTTTACCGGGCGACACCCTTGCCGGTTTTTTAGGGGAAGAGAAATTGTTTGAATTAGCTATCAAGTAAAAACATTTAAGCCCTATATTTGCAGCCCTAAATGGACCTCTTGGCGAGGTAGCTCAGTTGGTTAGAGCACAGGATTCATAACCCTGAGGTCACGAGTTCAAATCTCGTTCTCGCTACATGAAAATCAAGGACTTACGTTAAATCGTGGGTCCTTTGTTGTTTCTGCGTGAGGTTTGCGTGAGGTTTTGCGTGAGGTTTTTGTCATTTAATGTTAACATCTGTCTTTAACAACATCCTCTTTAAATTGAAGAATTTGTTTTTTCATTTCTCTAATCTCCTTCATCTTTTGTTCTAATGAAGACAACTTATCATCGAGGATTTCAAGTTTTTGTTTCTTGGTATATTTCCTATTATACCAAGCATCAATCATTTGACCTATTTCTTTGATAGTGAATCCAACAGATTTAGCATCACTTATGAATTCAAGTTTTTCAACCGTAACATCGTCATAGTGGTAATAATTATTTGACTTAACAGATTCATCTTGTTTGCCCTCAATTAAACCTGACTTCTCATAGAAGCGAATCGTATGAGTAGAAATCCCTGTTTTCTTTGATAGTTCGTTTATTAACATACTGCAAATATAAGGTGTTGACAAATAAATATCAACTATAGACTATACTCTAATGTTGTTAGTTTGAAGATAACCGAATAGTTTCGTTGATCATAAAATAAATTAAAAATGAAAAAGACAATATTGATTACAGGAACTTCAAGTGGTATAGGGAAAGCAACTGTTTTCGAGTTTGCTAAAATGGGATGGAACGTTTTAGCAACCCAAAGAAATCCTGAAAATGAAACAGATTTCAATAAGTTGCCCAATGTGAAAATGTATGCCCTTGACGTTACCAATCTTGAAAGTATTAAACAAACAATATTACAAGGACAAAAGGATTTCGGGAAAATAGATGTAGTAGTTAATAACGCAGGTTATGGTGTTGATGGCGCATTTGAAGCAATGTCAGATGAAATTATTGAAAAACAATTTAACACGAATGTTTTTGGATTGATGCGTGTGACAAGAGAAGCGATAAAGCATATGAGACCAAATGGTGGCGGAATGATTATTCAAATTTCAAGCATGGGAGGTAAAATCACATTTCCTTTATATAGCATATACCACGCTACCAAATTTGCAGTGGAAGGATTTACAGAATCATTACATTATGAGTTAGCTCAGTTTAATATAAAAATGAAATTAATTGAACCGGGGCCAATTGTCACTGATTTTTATGGAAGAAGTCGTCAATTTATTAAACCAACTGACACAAACCAATATGACGGGTTTATTCAAAAGTTTAATGATGCTGCCGAAAAAGTAATGAAAGATGCAGAGGGTCCAGAAGTGGTAGCTAAGATGATTTTCAAATCTGCAACTGACAATAGTAATCAAATGAGATATGCCGTAGGTAAACCAGGTCCTATGTTGTTGATCCTAAGAAAGCTGCTTTCAGATAAGTTATACTTTTTGATGGTCAGAAAAAGTTATAATTTATAAATATAAAAATCAAGGACTCATGTTATATCGTGAGTCCTTTGTTGTTTTTGCGTGAGATTTTAATTTATTTTCTCTTAGCAATAACCAAAGCAACAAGTAAATTAGGTGCCCAACAAAGCCATGCAAGGTATGGGTAGAATACTTCAAAAGGAGTTCCACTAGCGAAACCTATTCCCAAACCAGTTCGTAAAGTAACTGCAGCAAATGTGAGTGCAAAATTGATTAACATCCAATATTGGTGTGCTTTGACATTTTTATTTTTGATGGAATGATATGCTTTATATCCTGTGGCTAACCATAATATGGCCAAGGTGAAAAATCCTGAATGAGAAATCATGCCACCAAATGAATATTGAGACATATATAAACCAGAAAGTCCTCCAACTAATACGCTTATCAGATAGATTTTACCTAACAAGCGATGAACTTGTATCTTATTTAATCTGAACTTTTCATTGAATTGAAAAGGTCCTATAGCTAAAGCGATGAGTGATGCAAAAATATGCAAGTAGATACCAATAGGGTGTGCTTGAAAATTACTTTTCATACCTGGGTGAACTGCAACGCCAAGTTCAAGAAATGAATATACAACTAGGGCATATAAGGTTACAGATATGGATAAACTTAAAATTAGAAACTTAAATATTTTGTTCATTTATAAGTAATTAATAAAAATTATCCTTTGGTAGAAGCTAATTTCCAAATACTATAAGAGTGAAACGCCGCAATAAATAAATTACTTATGATTACGGGGTTGGTTAATGTACCAACCATGATGGGACTTAATACTTTATAAACCACTTGAACTAATAAAAGCGCCATTACAAATTTGGGATCAAATTTGAATAACAAAACTGCTGAGAATATAAGAATAGCTAGATATATAGAAAGAAGTATTCCACGAGCAGGTGATTCAATCCCAAATGAATCATTCACCCAATTCAATTTGAGAAGCAAACTAGTACATACAGGAATTAGTACTAGAATATTAAGTATCAGTGATAATTTCGGGAATAGTATTTGATTTGAATCCATAGATTTATTATTTATGCTCGTCAATAATTTTCTGTAATTCAGCTGGGATCTCCATTTTCTGAAGTGGCGGCACATTAGCTCCTCCTGTATTGCCAACTGGGATCTCCCCCACAAAAGATTTAATTCCACCAACAAGCAAACGTGGAATTTGTCCAACTATTTCTTTGAGGTCTTTTATTCTAATACCAAAAAGGAACATTTTCCAATGAACGAGGGTATGATGATAAGGATAGGGCTGGCCAAGTATATGGGCTCTTTCAAGATGATGCCAACTTGCTGTGAAATTCTTATTTGATAGATAGTTTTTAGCAATTTCTAATTCTTCAAGAAAGAATGGCTTTAAACTGCCAGGCATATTTGTATGAATTTTCATATCCTCTTATATTGTATTTCAAAAATAAAGGTGTTTACTTTCCAAAATTAAGATTATTTACAGCTACAATTTGCCATCTTTTTTGACGGTGTTTATAAAATAATTTAGCAAAAGAAGCGACGAATCCAGTCATCATCCCTGCGTAAATTATAATTGAGTCTTCATAATTTATTTTACCATCACCCAAATCGCTCAATGAAATAGTATGATTCCAGATTTTTGCGCCATTATCCCATTCTTTGGTGGATAAAATATAATTTTTATCATCTAATTGCGCTACAAAGAGATAATGAATTCCTCCAAAAGGTATAAATCCGAATACGCGCGTTATAAATCTGTAGGTTTGTCCAACTTCCCATTGTTTAGGAAAATCTCCATCCAAGGGTTTAAAATTGATCATCCCCTTTGATACAAACTTTAATAGGGCAGGTGTTTTTATATTATTCCATGCTTTATTAATATCAATAAGAAGCTCTGTATTGACAGATATCCTTTTGGCCTTAACCTTTCTGCCATTGTAATCAATGATAAAAGATTCAACTTTAGATATTGGCTTCATAATTAGTCTTTTTCATACTTCAAAAGTACATAGAAGCCGTTTATTTTACAGCTCATATTTGTATTTTTGCCTTAGACATACAAAAATGACGTCTAAATGACGCCTATATGTCAATTAATTATTCATTTACACATATCATATTTGCACAATGGAATTTGGCGCAAGATTAAAAGAGATTAGAACAAGTTTGAATTGCTCTCAAAAAGAACTTTCAGAACAGACAGGATTAAATCTCAGAACAATTCAAAGAATTGAGAATAACGAGGTTAAGCCGAGTCTTTATTCCTTAAAAGTGATTGGAGAAGCATTAAATACCGACTTATCTGATTTTATAAAAACATCTGAAGCCAAACCCTATGAATTTAATTTAAACCTTAAAATCACAGATATGAATCAGTTCTTAAACGACTTAAAAGCATTAGTCATCAACCACTCGAAAACAATCTTTATAATTGTTATAGTAATTTATTGTTTATCTAGTTATACTGATATTAAAGCCGGTATAATGGACGCTTGGAGTGGTAAATAATTTCCTGATAGTAACATACTCGATTATATTATTATGTTACATCTTTCTTCTGTTTGTGAAGTTAGACTGCACAAGTCATTTGTATTTATCTCTGCGTGAGGAAAATACCCCCTGAATTCGACTGAATTCGGTCGTTTTCCGTTTTACCAAAACATAACTAACTACAAATCAACGCCTTCATTTTATCAAAAAATCTTCATAACCCTGAGGTCCCGGGTTCAAATCCCGGTCTCGCTACAATTAAAAAAGCCACTTACAATTTAAAGTAAGTGGCTTTTTTAATTGAAAAACGAAATTCTCTATTCTAAAAAGTCCAAGTGCTTTGATTACATACAGATGGAATTGTTCAACGCGAACACCAACATCCGCATATATTGGATTAGGAAATAGTCGATTCAAAAGTGAGAAAAAAAAATTAGAGATCAAATATCCTTACAAAATGATTCTCCAGGTGATTGCGCATGCCAATTCTAAATTGTTCTGGATTTCCATGTTCGAGTATATCAATCAATTCTTTGTGTGAAACGAATGTCTTGAGTAATAATTGTTTTTTCAATAGACCACTGTGGTGCACGTAATCGAAAACAGGTAACAACATTTTCTGGAATTTCTTCAGCGTTTGATTGTTGGTGATTTCATACAATTTACTATGAAAAGCAACTTCATGATCAATGTTGAACAAATGATATTGTGTTGCAGAAGGTTCATCATCTACAATCTGACGTAATTTTTCTATATCTTCTTTGGTAACACGATTGAACAATAAATCACTCATTCCAATTTCCAATACCAACCTGATTTCAAAAATCTCTTTGAGTGTGTCCTGGTCGAGTATATGAGGGTTCATACTCTTACTCATCATCCCAAATAAATCAGGACTCGTTATTACAGAACCTTTCTTTTTCTTAGACTCAATCAGTCCCAACATTTTCAAACGGGTAAGCGCTTCGCGGATAACTGTTCTACTTACGCCCAATGATTCTGCCAACTCCACCTCCTTTGGAATAATGTCTCCGACGGACAGTTTACGATTTCGCAATAATTCTACAATGCTATCCTCCACCTTGTCCACTAAAGAACTAGTGTCAATCGACTTCATTTCGGCTTTTATAGCGGCTTGTCTCATTAATTATGTATTACTTATTCGATTAATTGCGAAATTACAAAAAATTATCAAAAGCTTATAATGTTAATAATATATTAATTATCAATTAGTTGTGTAGAAGAAAAATTTTTTTGAAAATCGGAATAAATCCCTTTATTTTGATATGTCATACATAATACATTAAATCAAACTGCTTATTATGAAAGTAAAATGTGTAAGATTTTATCTCTTTTCACTGTTGCTTGTTTGCACCACATTGGGTTTTGCACAAGGCAATAAAGTGACTGGTAGAGTACTTAACGATGAGTCAAAGCCACTTCAAGGTGTAAGCGTTTTAGTAAGAGGAAAAGCAACAGGAACTCAAACCAACAGTGCTGGTGATTTTTCCATCGTAGCATCCAAAGGGGATGTTTTAGTTTTTACAGCCACTGGCTTCAAATTACAAGAAGTAAGAGTAGGCGTAAATCTGGTCATTGATCTTTCACTTGAACCCATGATAGGTACATTGGAAGATGTTGTTGTTACTGGTTATGGTACGCAAAAAAGAAAAGAAGTGACAGGCGCTGTTGCAACAATTAATCCAAAAACTTTTGAACACAATCCAACTACCAACGTTGCGACTGTATTACAAGGTAACGTTCCTGGTTTAAGGGTACAGCAAAGAACTGGTCAGCCTGGTGCTACGCCAAACATTACCTTTAGAGGTGGTACTGAATTTGGTGGTGGCGGCACTCCACTATTTATTGTTGATGGTGTGATTGTTCCATCTCTTTATGGTATTGACATCAATGATGTTGGCAGTATCGATCTTTTAAAAGATGCTGCGACAACAGCTATCTATGGTGCAAGAGCAGCAAATGGCGTTGTTTTGGTCACTACAAAAAAAGGTAAAAAAGGGAAAACACAAATCACTTATACATATACTAATACAACTAACTACATCAGAAGAAATCCGGAAGAATATTTAAATGCCTCAGATTATATCAGAATGAACCGTCTAGGTTTGCAAGCTCGTTTCAGAGGCGACTCTTTGGATAACAACATAAACGCGATGAATACAGATCGTGGTCAATTGTTGGGTGCTTGGGGTTGGGCGGTCAATTCTGGATGGGGTTCACCATCAGGATTATACTCTACGCAGATTGTTAATAACAACAACCGTAAATACCTTGGCAGAACAAACTGGAAGTTATTAGTTGATCCTAATCCATTCAATCCTGCTCAATTAGACAGTTTAATTTTCACTGATTTAAGTGCAAGGGAAAGAGAATCGATGATTTTACAACAGGTTAATACCAATGAACACAACCTTAATTTTTCCGGTGCTAATGATCAAGGTGCTTATGCCTTATCAATTGGTAGTGTTTTAGATAATGGTATGATTATCGGTTCAAGTCTTAAGCGTTTAAACATGAACTTCAATGGTGGTTTGAATGTTGGAAAGAATTTGAAAATTACTTCAAACATTGGAGCGTATAGTGTAGAACAGAAATTACCTTATGGTGGTTTTGCAGATCCTGAGGGTGGAAGTGCGGGAGGATTGCTTCAGCGTTTTGTTGGTGTTGCACCTACAGTTCGTTATGCCGATGACGAAACTGGTGAAATTTTACCTGGCCCCAATGATGTTACTTTGGGTAATCCATTGTACTGGAATAAAATTCGTCAGAATACAACAAATGAACAACGTTTTTTGGGTGGTATCAATTTAGAATACACGATTCTTCCTTACCTTAAATTTTTGGCAAGTGGTTCGGGCTATTTACGATTTACCAATGACAATACCTTTAACACTGCATTCCAGCTAGGTAACAATGGTGCTTTCAATACCAATAGACAAGCAAACTTTAGTAATACAAGAACTTCTCAATACACAACTAATGCTTTTTTGCAATTCAGCAAAGCATTTAAAGGACACTCGATAACTGCTTTAGCAGGTACTGAGTTTTATGAATATAGAAATTATATAAATTCTGGTTTTGCACAAGGTGGACCAACAGATCTTATTCCATGGTTGGCTGCAGGAACTCCGCCCAGTATTCAGGGAACTACTTTGTTGAATCCAGCCGGTGCATCTTCTAACTTCAATCAGTGGGAGAAAATTTCATCAGCCATCGCAAGAGTAAATTATACCTATAGGAATCGTTATTTGTTGTCAGCTGTAGTTAGGCAAGATGGATCAAGCCGATTGAAGAAGGGCAACTATTATGGTACTTTCCCTGGTGCTTCATTGGGTTGGAATTTACATAATGAAAAATTCTATGAAGGTTCTGCTGTTTCAAAATTCATCAGCAGTGTGAAACCAAGGTTGAGCTATGGTGTGAATGGTAACATTAACTCTTTAGGTTTCTTTGCAACTTCACAGATTTATAACAACGCAGGTACTTATAATGGCTTGGGTGGAACTTTCGTAAACTCTTATATCAACTCTAATGTAAGGTGGGAGCGTACCAACAGTTTAAACTTTGGTTTAGATCTTGGTTTGTTCAATGAGCGCATCACTATCAACACTGATTATTTTGTGCGTAATGTATTTGATAAGTTGGCTGGTTTGAATATATCATCACAAACTGGTTTCGGTAGCTTCACTACTAACCTTGGTCAATTACAAAATAGAGGTATTGAGTTAGCAGTGAATGCAAGAGTGATTGTTCCAAAAAGAGCAGATGGATTTAGTTTAGATTTGGGTGTCAACTTTTTTCACGTAAAGAGCTATGCGAAGAAACTTCCTTTTAATGCATTGCCAGGCAACAGGTCTAACGGATTCCTAGTTTGGGATCCTAAAAATCCTGGTAAGCAAATCTATGTTGGAGGTTTAGTAGAGGGGCAAAGAATTGGACTTGATGAAGTATGGGCTCCAAAATGGGATGGTATTTATTCCGATGCTAGAAAAATTAGTGAAAAAGCTAATGTTTACAATGCCTTCTTGCCATACACTAATAAATTCATCAAGCAATTGGGTGATGCTGACTGGCACCAAGTTTACAAAAACGACACCATTGATGCTCGTCAATTTACTTATGTGGGTAGAACTACTCCGCAGTATACTGGTGGTTTCAACCTAAGCAGTGCTTATAAAGGTTTGAGATTATATGCAGGATTTGATTATGCTTTTGGTTTTGTGATTTTAAATAACCAGGTAGTAAGAGGATTGAGTCAGGTACAAGGTTCTCAAAACGGTACAACAGATATTTTAAAAACATGGTCTCCTACCAATCCAACCGGAACTATGCCAAGATATTATTGGGCTAATCAGGGACGAAACTACGCGACAGATGCAAGTGGTAACAACCCTGCTGCCAATCTTTGGGAGAAAGGAGATTATGTAATGCTCAGAGAATTGACCTTAGCTTATGATCTTCCGCAAGAATTGCTGGAAAAAGCACTTCGTGGACGTATCAAAGGATTGAGCATGAATGTTACTGGCACAAACCTGGCTTACATATCTGGTTACAGTGGAAACTTCCCTGAATTTGGTGGGGTTGACCAAGGTAAGTTCCCTTTACCAAGGAGGTTAACCATTGGTATAAGAGCAACTCTCTAATCGTTTGAATCAACTTTAAAATTAAGTGAAATGAAATATAGAAACCTATTATACTTATCCGTAATCACCATGTTGGTGTTGGGTACTGCTTCTTGTACCAAAGAACTCGATGAGGTGGTTCCACAAGATGCAATTAGTAAAGATCAGGCATTGAAAGATCCAAATGCTGCTAGAACACTTTACCACGGTGTTTATGGAAGATTCAGAGCGTACAATAGTACCTTCTTCCAATTGGGAGAAATGCGTTCTGATATTTGGGTAGATGGATTATTCACCGAATCAGTGGAAGCTGGATTTCAAAATCAATATCGTCATAACATCAGCAGTTTGAATGTGCCATTCGGTGATTGGGCAGGATTGTATAACCTGATTTACAATTTCAACAATGTAATCAAGATCATTCCTCAAACTACTTTGCCAGAAGCTGAGAAGAATAAAATTTTAGCTGAAACATATGGCTTGAGAGCTTATGTATATTACACTATGGTTAGAACATGGGGTGATGTTCCTTTAAATACAGAGCCTATTGAAACACTTACCAATGCTGCTGCTACTTATAAACGTAGGACTGGTAGCGATTCAATTTTTACTCAAATCAAAACTGATATTGAAAAATCTTTGCAGTTGTTTGGTGCTGCAAACACCATCCCTTCAGGTAAGCGTGTTTACTGGAACAAAATTGCCTCTTTAATATTAAAAGGAGATGTATTCTTGTGGACAGGCACACATACTGGAGGTGGTGCTACAGATTTCAATACAGCAAAAGTTGCATTGCAAGAGGTACGTAATCTTCAAAGTGTAACCTTAAATCTTCAATCTAATTACGCAAATATATTTAGTCCTACCCAAAAGACGAATAATATTGAAATCATTTTTGCTGTCAACTACGAAGCACAACAAACAACAAATGGTTTGTTTGGTAGTTTCTTGGTGAATTCAATTCAGGCAAATACATTGTCTTTTTCCCAAGCAGCGTCACCGACAGTTTCATCGGTATACCCATTTGTGAATGGCGCAAACCGCGTTGGTTTGAACCAAGCCATGATCAACAGGCTGACTGCCGCACCAGCTGATCAACGTATCACCAATACGTTTAGGGTGATGTACTCAAATGCTGCACCATTTGCAGTGAGAGGTGTTATGCTCACAAAATACGTGGGTTCAACAGCGGGTACAACACAGATATATGATAATGATTTTCCGATTTATCGTTATGCTGATGTGTTGTTATTACTTGCTGAAGCAAAAACAAAATTGGGAGAAGATCCTTCTACTGAAATCAACGCTATTCGTCAGCGTGCTTATGGTAATGCTTATGTGCCACACGTAAACGGTAGTCAGACAGTTAATATGAATGCGATCTTAGATGAGTATTTGCGTGAATTCATTGGAGAAGGAAAACGCTGGTGGGCTCTAAGAAGAGCAGGTAATAGTTATGTTTATGCAAACTTGAATCCGTCTTATTTTTCAATAGCAAGTACTGCAAAGTTTCTATTACCTTTATCGGTAGGTATGCTTACAGCTGATCCGTTGTTGACACAAACGCCGGGTTACTGATAAACTAAAAATCAATGAAACAATCACCAATAAATGGACTCATTGCAGCTCCATTCACCCCGATGCATGCTGATGGATCGTTGAACTTGGATCTCATACCTGAGTATTATAATATGCTCTTGGGAAACGGTATCAATGGTGCGTTCATCTGTGGATCGACTGGTGAAGGAGTGTCTTTGACCATGGAAGAAAAAATGGCTGTCGCAGATGCCTGGGCTGCCTGCAAAGTTAAACAGCATGGCTTTACCATTATGCAACTTGTAGGCGGCACATGTCTGGCAGATTGTAAAAAATTGGCTCAACATGCTGCATTAGCTGGTCTAGACGCAGTATCTTTTTTAGCACCTTTCTATTTCAAGCCTGCCAATGTTGAAATGTTAGCTGCTTGTTGTGAGGAAGTTGCGTCTGCTGCTCCTGAATTACCTTTCTATTATTATCATATTCCTGTGCTGACTGGTGTAAATTTTCCCATGGTTGATTTACTGAGGGCAGTCGATGGTCGTATTCCTAACTTTGCTGGTATCAAATACACTCACGAAGATCTAATGGATTATCTCACTTGTCTAAACTATGGCAATGGTAAATTCAATATACTTTGGGGTCGGGATGAAACCTTCTTATCGGCCTTGGCTATTGGGGCCAAAGGTGCGGTTGGTAGTACATATAATTATGCAGCGCCTTTGTACCATCAACTAATGAAGGCCTTCCATGCTGGTGATTTGGAAGAGGCAGCTTCTATCCAACAAAAAGCAATCGACATGATTGAACTGCTGGGCAAGTATGGTGGTATAGCAACAGGAAAAGCGTTCATGAAATTTATTGGCTTGAACTGTGGGGAATTTAGGTTGCCAGTAAAGAATATGAGTAAGGCTGCGTTTGAACAATTTACCCTTGATGCTGAACGTATAGGTTTCAATGACTTTTGTTCGATATCAATCCAAAAATCTGTTTCCCAAAATGGCATAGCACATAATGCGCAATGAAAACTATTGCATTAATTCTCATAATATTCAGCATGCAATTGTCCATTGATGTGATAGCGCAAGATTCCCTAACGCTTCAGTGGCAACTTGCAGGAATTTTACCACCTGAAACTTTTGGTGATGCGCGTGCCATGCAAGAACATAAAGGAGTTGCAGGTGCAGTCATTGGATGGCACCATAATATATTAATGGTGGCAGGTGGAGCCAATTTTCCTGAAGCACCTCCTTGGGAAGGCGGAAAGAAAAAATATCACAACCAAATTTATCTATTTGAAAAAAGAGGAAATCAATTTGTCTCATTGGTAACTCATGAAAAATTGACCATCCCCGTGGCCTACGCAGCTAGCTGTATCACAAAATATGGTATTGTATCAATAGGTGGAGAAAATGAAAGCGGACTTCTTGACAATGCTTTCTTGTTCAAACCCGCAACAGAAGGGAAATCTGTTCTAATCAAAAAACTACCATCACTTCCTGTGCCAACCTCTAGTGCATCAGCTGTAGCGGTTGATGATTTTATTTTTGTTCTGGGTGGCGAAACTGTACAAGGGACAACAGCTGATTCCTGGAAATTGGATTTGACTAATCTTCAAGAGGGATGGAAAAAAATTCAAGCTTTGCCTATTTCTCTCTCGTTTACTTATACTGGAGTACATCGAATGGAAAATATTTCGACGATAGTTGTTTTAGGGGGAAGATATAAGACCGGCAGCGGAACTAGCACATTTTCAAAGGCAGTTTTCTCCTATAATACTAATTTAGATGTGTGGATTGAAAAAGCTGAATTACCTTATTTACTATCTGCAGGCACCAGTGTTTCTCTGGCTAATAAAGAAATTTTACTTTTCGGTGGTGATCGTGGTGAAACTTTCTCGCAAGTCGAACAGTTGTTAGTTGCTATTGCAAAAACTGAAGGAAACGAAAAGGAAGCATTGATTCAACAAAAAAATCAATTACAAATCAATCATCCTGGATTTAGTCAAGAAATATTACTCTACAATCCTGTATCAGAAAAATTTAAAACGATCGGCACACTACCTTATCCTACACCAGTTACTACCACTGCTGTCTTATTAAATGACTGCATTGTGCTACCGAGTGGCGAAATACGTGCGGGTGTGCGAACGCAAAACATTTTGATGGCTGCAATCAAATACAAATAAAAATGACAAAGTCCAGAAACTACCCATGGATTTTAGTTGCACTGTTGTGGGGGGTTGCGTTATTGAATTACCTCGACCGACAAATGTTGAGTACCATGAAGTCGGCAATCATGGTTGATATTCCTGAATTACAATCTGCCACCAACTTCGGTAGGCTCATGGCGGTCTTCCTCTGGATCTATGCCTTCATGAGTCCTGTTGCAGGTTTAATTACTGACCGTACCAGCAAGAAAAAAATTATCGTCAGTAGTCTCTTCGTCTGGTCTGCTGTCACATTCATGATGGGCTATGCATCAACGTTTCAATCACTTTATGTTTTACGTGCCATCATGGGCGTAAGCGAAGCGCTCTATATACCTGCAGGTCTTGCATTGATTGCGGAGTACCATACTGGTAAAACGAGATCACTGGCGGTGGGCATTCATATGACGGGGTTTTACATGGGACAAGCATTGGGTGGATTTGGTGCAACATTTTCTTCTTATTTATATTGGAACAATGTCTTCTTACTTTTAGGAGGGATTGGTATTCTTTACGCTTTAGTATTATTAATTTTCTTGCAAGAGGATAATTCAATACTTAAAACTAAATCTACTTCTTCTATAACAACATCTCCGTTTTTAACATTGCGTTTATTGTTCACGACTCCTGCATTTTGGATTTTATTATTTTATTTCGCTATTCCTAGTTTACCTGGATGGGCAATTAAAAATTGGTTGCCAACTTTATTCTCTGAGAACTTAAAATTAGATATGTCGGTTGCTGGTCCCGTTTCTACCATCACAATTGCTTTCTCTTCATTGATTGGTGTATTGTTTGGTGGACGATTATCAGATAAATGGGTTATGAAAAATAACCGTGGAAGAATTTATACGAGTGCAATTGGATTAGTACTTACTATACCTGCTTTATTTTTTCTTGGCTTTGGAGAGCATCTAGTATTTTTAGTTGCCGCTGCATTTTGCTTTGGTTTTGGTTTTGGGATGTTCGATGCTAATAACATGCCTATACTTTGTCAAATTGTCCCAGCTAACCAAAGAGCAACGGCATATGGATTGATGAACATGACTGGTGTTTTCGCTGGGGCGTTCATCACCGATATCCTTGGAAAATCTTCAGATGCTGGAAATTTGGGTAAAGATTTTACCATTATGGCATTAGTCGTATTTGTTGCATTAATTCTTCAACTTAGTTTTTTGCGTCCTTCAGCGCAAGACGCACAATAAATTGTACAATAATGATGAAAATAATTTTTCAAATCGTGTTTTTTTCTTTGCTGACAGTCAACAGTTTGGCTTGTATAAAAAATACGGCCAATCTGCCAAATTCTTCAGTAAAAGCAGTAACCACTTCTCCTTCATTTCCAATCATCAAAGGATTGTCTGCTAATCCTGTCGTTCGCTTAGCCATCACCATTCCAGATGATAATCCTGAACAACAGTTCAAGGCCATAAAGGGAACCATCAATGCTGCTGCCATCAACAGCATTCAACAAATTGATCTTTATCTTACTGGTGCGCAGCCTTTTGTTGCTGGTGCACCTTTGGTCACTATTCAACCCGCTGCAAATTTTGAAGCGAAGTTTGATCGGAAATTTACACCGGGTGTATATTTTATTTGGTTCAGCATTGTATTAAAATCAGATGCAGGTATTGATGGAAAAATTGAATTAAATTGTAATGAATTAATCAATGCAGCTGGTAAATCTATCGCTGTTACTAAAGATGAAACTGATCATGCTAAACGTATTGGTGTAGCTGTCCGCAAAGCTGGTGATAATGAGGTGCATACGTATAGAATTCCTGGATTAATCACAACTGATCAAGGAACGATGATTGCTGTGTATGATAATCGGTATACAGGCACAGGAGATTTACCGGGAAATATAGATGTGGGAATGAGTCGCAGTATCGATGGAGGGAAAACCTGGGAGCCGATGAAAGTGATTATGGATATGGGTACGCCGCATGCTAACAATGGTGTAGGTGATCCTGCTATTTTATTTGATCCTATTTCGAAGCGCTTATGGGTGGCGGCTTTGTGGAGCAAGGGTAACAGGTCAATTGCTGGTTCATTGCCTGGTTTGTCTCCAGATACTACTGGACAATTTGTAGTCGTGAGCAGTGATGATGATGGTCGCACATGGACAACACCCAAGTCAATCACACAGCAAATCAAAGATCCCAAATGGCATATTTTTTTTAATGGTCCAGGCAGCGGCATCACCATGCAAGATGGCAAATTGGTTTTTGCAGCGCAATACTGGGATGATGCTAAAATGCCATACTCTACCATTATTTACAGTGAAGACCGTGGTGCCACATGGAAAGGAAATATTCTTGGTCCCAAATCAAACACCACAGAAAGTCAGATTGTAGAAACCACTCCTGGTAAATTAATGTTGAACATGCGCGATAACCGTGGTCGTTTTAGAAGTGTTGCAACAACAACTAATATGGGTGCGACGTGGACCGAACACGGTACTTCTTACAGCGTGCTTCCTGATCCTGTTTGTATGGGTAGTTTAATCAAAGCGAATGTAAATATGAGTGGCGCTGCAAAAGATATTTTGTTCTTTAGTAATCCCAATACATCATCTGGCAGGTATAATATGACCATCAAAGCTAGTGCTGATTTAGGGGAGACTTGGCCAAAGAATAATCAATTGCTGATTGACGAACGTCAGTGTTATGGCTATTCTTCATTAACACGCATTGATGCAAATACTGTCGGTTTGTTATACGAAGGAACGCGCGATCTTTATTTTGTAAAAGTGCCTGTCGCTGAACTCATTAAATAAATTATTATGGGCTATACCAAGCAAGAACTTGAATCACTAAGAGATTTTTATAAGAACCAATTACTCAACGATACGATTCCGTTTTGGTTTCCGCGATCTTATGATCATAAGTATGGTGGATTTTTATTGATGCGAGATGAAGATGGCAGTTTGATTGATGATGATAAAGCAGTTTGGATCCAAGGGAGAGCTACCTGGCTATTAGCTTCGCTGTATAATACAGTCGGTGCACAATCTGAATGGTTGGATGGAGCAAAACTTGGGTATGATTTTTTGAATCAACATTGTTTCGACACAGATGGACGCATGTTTTTTCATGTGACAAGAGATGGAAAGCCAATTCGTAAAAGACGTTATTATTTTTCTGAAACATTTTATGTAATTGCAGCTGCTGCGTATGCGCAGGCAACAGGCGATGAGCATGTTGCTAATCGTGCACGTGAAGTTTTTGGTCAGTGTATCGATTATTCTACGAAACCTGGCATGATTGCGCCAAAGTATACCGATGTACGACCAACAAAAGGTATTGGTGTACCGATGATAATGATGAACACTGCACAACAATTGCGCAGTACTATAGGTGATGATCGTTGTGATGCTTTGATAGATCATTGGATTGATGAAATCGAACGTGATTTTGTAAAACACGAAATTGAATGTGTGATGGAGCAGGTAGCACCTGACGGCAGTATAATTGACCATATCGATGGAAGAACATTGAATCCCGGCCATGCAATAGAGGGGGCTTGGTTTATTTTGCATGAAGCCATGCACAGAAACAATGATCCAAGGTTAATTGAGTTAGGTTGTAAGATGATTGATTATATGTGGGAAAGGGGTTGGGACAAAGAATATGGTGGTTTGTTTTATTTTAGAGATGTGTATGGAAAGCCTGTACAAGAGTATTGGCAGGACATGAAATTCTGGTGGCCACATAACGAAGCCATCATTGCAACCTTAATGGCTTATTTATTGACAGGTAAGGAGAAGTACGCGAACATGCATAAGCAAGTACATGCGTACAGTTATAAAAATTTCTATGATCCGAAAGGTGGAGAATGGTTTGGTTATTTGCATAGAGATGGGCGATTAGCGCAATCGGCAAAAGGGAATTTATTTAAGGGAGCATTTCATGTACCGCGACAAGAATGGTATTGCTGGCAACTTCTGAAATCTTTCCATCCATGAAATATTTGATTACTTATGTCTTTTTTATTTTGTTGGGTTGTCCCTTTTTTTCTCAGGCGCAGCTTCAAATTGCTGTACAGTTTTCAGACAACATGGTACTGCAGCGCAATCAACCTATCAGACTTTGGGGCAAGGGAAAACCAGATGAAAAAATTGATGCACAATTAGGTTCACTTACTGCATCTGCCATCGTACAACAAAACAGCAGCTGGCAAATCAATTTTCCTGCGCAGCCCGCTACTACATCGCCCTTACAGCTGATGCTTGCGATGGGTCAAGAAAAAATTCAAATCAATAATATTTTAATTGGCGATGTGTGGTTGTGCATTGGTCAGTCGAATATGGAATGGCCCATGAGCAGAGAACTGCATTGGAAAACTGAACAGCAACAAGCTGATCAATCCTTGATTCGTTTTATCAATCCACCTCCTGTTGGAAGGTATGTGTACAATATAAAGTTCAAGGATTCCTTATTGCAAAGATTGAAAGAAGAAAAATTTTATCATTGGAATGGATGGGAAACAAGTTCATCATCGACTATCTCCAGTATGAGTTCAGTCGCTTATTACTTTGCCAAACGTATTCAACAGGATGTGGCTATCCCGGTTGGTTTAATCAATTTATCCATTGGTGGAGCTCCGTTGGAAAGTTTTATCGGGACTGAAGCGTTGTTGGCGGATGAGCAGTTCAAACAAAAAGTAAACGGCAATTGGTTGTTCAATGATGCATTGCCAGCTTGGATAAGGCAAAGAGGCTTACAGAATTTAGATAGTGTTCCATTTATATATGGAGATGAATATGGCCCCAATCATGCTTTCAAGCCTGGCTTTGCTTACAAGAGCGGCATATTACCCTTGATAAATTTTCCCATCAGTGGAGTATTGGTTTATCAGGGAGAGAGCAATGCAGAAGAAAAAGAACGTGTGGATGAGTATGGAAAATTATTCAGGCTGCTTGTCAATCAATATAGACAAAATTGGTCCCTGCCCAACCTGCCTTTTTACTGGGTGCAACTTTCTTCTATTGAAAGGCCCCACTGGCCTGCGTTTAGGGATGAACAAAGAAAATTACTGGAGTTGATTCCGAATAGTGGTATGGCTGTTACCACTGATTATGGTCTGCGTAACGATGTGCATCCTCCAAATAAAAAAATCGTAGGTGAGCGACTAGCCTTGTTGGCTTTGCGTGATATCTATCAACAAAAAATAATTGCTGCTGGTCCTTTGCCTCTTGCTGCAACCTACAAACGCAACAAAGTAATTGTACATTTCAAGTATGCGGATGAACTGAAAACAAGTGATGGTAATACCTTGCGTGAATTTTCTATTGATGGTGTATTAACAACCACTGCCATTATCAAAAAAAATAAAGTTATTATTGATGTCGATAATAAACCGAAAGGTATATGGTATGGATGGAAGCCATTCAGTGAAGGCAACCTCGTGAATAAGGCAGGATTGCCGGCATCGACTTTTTACCTAAACATTGATTAGTCTAAAATAACTGTATATGAAAAAACTATACTTCAGTTTAGTGATTTGTTATTTATCGCTGCAGATGACGTTTGCGCAGATAAAGCTTCCGGTCTATTATGACTCTATGTTTAGTACATACTATCTGCAACGCGTAAGCTTGTTTGATGTCATGCCTGTTCAAAAAGAGGATGTGGTATTTATTGGCAACAGTATTACTGATGGTGCGGAGTGGAGTGAGTTGTTTAGTGATTTGCACATTAAAAATAGAGGTATTAGTGGGGATATTAGTTCCGGCATCTTGCATCGCTGGCAACAAATTGTAGCGGCTAAGCCGAAGAAGGTTATTTTAATGATAGGTACCAATGATCTTGCACGGGGTGTTAGTGCTGATAGCGTTGTTAAAAATATTTTAGTGGCTGCTGATTACCTCAAGCAGGAGAGTTCCTCTACACAACTCTATATTCAAAGTATTTTACCCGTCACCGATTTCTACCAAAAATTTACTGGTCATACGAGTAAGGTCGCCCAAATTCTGGAAACCAATAATAAACTAAAATTAGCTGCAACAGCTCATCAGTATAAGTATATCGACTTACACTCCGCTTTCATCAATGCTGATGGCAAAATGAATGAACGTTATACCAATGATGGATTACACTTGGTCGGAGAAGGATACATGTTGTGGAAGCACCTTGTATTTTCATATGTATACGACTTGGATGAAAAACCAGCATTGATTCCATTACCTCAACAAGTAAAATGGACGAACAATTGTTTTCCTTTGTATCGTACAAAAGATATTGTGGTAAGTGATAGTCGTTTGCAAAAAGAAGCAATAGTCTTGCAAACATATCTTCAAACAAAGGGCATGCCTTTGCGTATTGTAGGGAAAGCTTCTAGCGAGCAAGCATCGATTCATTTAGTATTGGCGGATCATTCAACTATAATAAATAAAGAAGAGGGATATACCTTAACCGTGACTGCTAATAACATCACTATTACTGCTCCAGCACCACACGGTGTTTTTAATGGCGTACAAACCTTGAGGCAGTTGATGCGTGATGGGGTGCTGGTGGATGGTTGTGAAATAACCGACTGGCCTGCATTTGCAATGAGGGGTTACATGATTGATGTGGGTAGAAATTATTTATCGATTCCTTACTTAAAAGAGCAAATTGATGTGATGGCTAAGAGTAAAATGAATGTTTTTCATTTTCATCCGACTGAAGATATCGCTTGGCGATTTGAAGTGAAATCGTTTCCACATCTAACTGATGCTAAACATATGTTGCGTAACAAAGGTAAATATTATACAGTTGAAGAGATTAAAGAGTTGATTGCTTATTGTAAAGAGCGGTACATTACTTTGATTCCGGAGATTGATATGCCCGGACATAGTGCAGCGTTTAAAAGGGCTATGGGTTTTGATATGCAAAGTGATAGCGGAAAAATTGTGGTCAAGCAAATACTTTCAGAAATCTGTGATACCTATGATGTTTCTTATGTGCATATTGGTTCGGATGAAGTCCGAATTAAAGACACTAGTTTTGTTCCGGAGATGACGCGTTTGCTTGAAGCTCGTGGCAAAAAAGTGATGGGATGGCAGCCTGGCGGCAATTTTAGTTCAACTACCATTAGACAGTTGTGGAGAGAAGATGCCAATCGTTCATTTATCGTTGAAGGCGTTCCGTATATTGATTCACGACATTTGTATTTGAATCATCATGATCCCGAAGAATCCACCGTGACTATTTTCAATAGAAAAATTGCTAACCGTCAACAGGGAGATCAATTTGCTTTGGGTGCTATTTTGTGTTTGTGGCATGACCGCAATGTGGGCAGAGAAGATGATGTATTAAAAATGAATCCAGTATATCCTGGAATGCTTGCTTTTGCAGAACGAATTTGGAGAGGAGGCGGACAAGCAAATTGGATTGCCAATGTTTCAGATGGAGATGCTGTTGCTTTTGCAGCATTTGAAAATAGGATGATGGAGCACAAGCAGTTGTATTTTACGGGTAAGGAATTTCCTTATCAGCGTCAAACCAATATTCAATGGGATTTGTATGGACCCTTTGCTAATGAAGGAAACGTTAATCGTGTCTTTGATATAGAAAAATGGAAGAATGGTTATAGTTTTCCCAAGCCTTCAAAACAAGTGGTGGGTGGTACAATTGTAATGCGCCATTTTTGGGATCCATTGATCAAAGGTGCAGTTGACGAAGCAAAAGAAAATACAACCTGGTATGCATCTACAAAAATCTGGAGTGATGAAGTAGGAGAATTCCCTTATTGGATTGGGTTTTATGATTTGTCAAGATCACCCGCCACTAACACAGCGCCATCAGGCAAATGGGACGTAAATGGCGGTGTAGTTTGGGTAAATGGCGTATTAGTACCTACGCCCAATTGGAACAGGCCTGGAGCAAAGGGAGATCCAGAAGTGCCATTGATTGATGAAGGTTATAGTTATAGACCACCGACCATGATTAAACTCAATAAAGGTTGGAACAAGGTGTTGATCAAATCGCCTGTCGGTTCGTTCAAATCACATGATTGGCAGACGCCAGTGAAATGGATGTTTACTTTCCTGCCAGTTAAGTAATTATTTATTTGAAAACTTTCTGTGGTATTATGGGAAAAACGCTTAAACTGACCCCTTGTTGCGCTAAAGGGCGGGCAATATGTGGGTTTTCTCCATTAATCCAAACCTCCACCATGATTACTATTTTAGAATACACTTCTTATGAACACAAATAAGCATTTAAAAGAAGGCATCAAGGGCCTTCTTTTTTGATTTTAAGGAACTTCTCTAAGACCCCTACTAAACTATAAAATTCCCTTAAATCCTTCCAGATTTGGTTAGAATGTAGTACAATGGTGGCTACATGATAATCAAGGACTTACGTTAAATCGTGGGTCCTTTGTTGTTTCTGCGTGAGGTTTGCGTGAGGTTTTGCGTGAGGTTTTAACTTTTAAATAGAATTGTTTCTATGCACACAAAAATCACATTTAAATAATTTAAAATTAATATTCTAGTTATACTTCTTTTCTAATTTACTACTGAATTAATAAATTAAAAATGGCCTCCCGAACCATTTCTGTGAAAGATATTTATAATCTATTTCCAAATAATAGGATAATGGATACTCTACCATTGATTAAAGTTGAACTTATTGTTGAAATAAGTTTTGAAACATTTGGGCAGGTACAATACACTGATGAAAATGGAAGACCATGGATTAAAGAATTTGTTGGAAATAAGTGGGTAAAAGAAATATTTTTAAAGCAACCAAGAGAAATTAAATTCAGCGTTTTTGTAAATAATCAGTTTTTGCAGAAAGGAAGGTATGGCACTTTAATAAAAAAAATAGATAATGAAGTTGTTGATCAAAAAGAATTTCAATTAAGTGGCGATAAATTATTTGAAGGGTGGTTTAAACTGGGTTAGTAAATTACCCAAATAAAGGGGTCTCATAGATGTTAGACAAAGCGGGGAATGTTTCTACATTCCCTTTTTTAATATCTGTGTCATGAAAACACCCCCTCAAATCGGTCCAAATCGGTCGTTTTCGGTTTTGTGAAAACATAACGCACTACAAATCAACGCCTTCATTTTCACAAAAAATCTTCATAACCCTGAGGTCCCGGGTTCAAATCCCGGTCTCGCTACAATGTTATTCTTTAAAATAACTATTATTTTAAAGAATAACCTATGACTAAGGAAAGTCGGCTTTAAGGGCCGACTTTTTGTTTTTAAGGAACTTTTTTGGAAACGTGATTATTTGGGACTAACGATATAAAACACGGTATCTATAAAATAGAGCATACCATTTTGGGTCAGTACATTTTCGTCATGAAGATCTTCTAGAATCAAACTTAGTTCCTCATTATAATAGTCGTGGTTCTTTTTATTAATAAAGCCATTATTTTCTAAAAAGGTTTTTACTACATTTAAATCAGTTTTTTCATTAGCTTTTACAAATGGCTGTTCAACCACAGCATATAAAACATTCAAATCTTTGTGAAAACCTAATAGTTGATATGCCGTATCAGGGAAAAATAAATTATTAAGTAAGAGGTTGTGAAAATAATCAACCCAACTTGCGTAGTAAATTGCATCATTCAATTTAAGAACAGTCGAGCCATCTTTTAAATAGACCCTCTGCTCGGCACCTTGCGAAACGTATAAATCTATATTGATATTCTCTACCCAAAGATTATTGTCATCTGCAAATTGAACTAAGCTCTTTGTTTCTTCTTCTTTGTGCTGCTGTTGGTCTTTAGCCATTGCGCTTGGTCCTTGGCTTCCTTTAAGGTAACTGCAGGCTGCTTGGATAAGATGATGGTGCTTAACTTGGCTCTTTCCAGAAAGGATATGTTGTATGTCATCTCTCATGAAGTATTTAGTTAAACAAAGTTAATCAATTATTTCAATGATACTGTTGGCGCACTATTCTTCATTAATTACATCTTTGTTTTGGTCAAAATCCTTGATTTTAAGCATTATAAATAACTCCGCCAGTTTGTGTAACTCCCTCAAATCTCTCCATATTTGGTCAGAATGTAGTACAATATTGGCTACAAAGCCAACTGAACGCGAAGCGTTTGGTTGTAAGGCTTTGGGTAAGGCGAACTGCGAGGATGTCGACGCAGTCGACAAATCCGAGGGGAAATTGAGCTGCTAATTCAATCATAAACTACCAAACCGGCCTCACTATACTTTTATTTTAGAGAATAACATATGAAGTAAAAGGTAGGCTTAAATGGCCTGCTTTTTTGATGTTAAAGTTTATTAAGCTAACAGAATCCCTTTTTCTTTTAGAAACGCTAATGGCAATTGATTCTTGGGTACTCCGATATGTTCCCAAAATGAGGATGTTGATTCATTGGTTATTAACCAGCTTACTATATCTTTTAAATCCAAAAGACCTATGGTTTCCAAATTGATATAATCCTCTTTATGTTTGTTTTCCATGAATAGAGAAAATAGATCTTCCTTAATTCCAAGTTCGTTTCCTTCTTGAGCAAGTTGGGATATGTCGTCTGTACAGAAAAATGCTTTTTTAAATACAAATTTGCTGAGGTGATATAAGGGTATACCCCATAATTTTTTTCCGTTTTTCTGGATATAGAGTAAATCCTCTTCTTCTAAAAACCAATTATTGCTATATGAATCTAGATTTATGATTGCATCAAAAAGGGTAGAGGTTGGGTCAAATAGTTTATCAATTTCAACTATTTTAAATTTCTTAAGGTAAGTACTGGATAGAACCCTTTGCACTACTAAAAGTTCATCATTTTTTGAGGTAGGAATAAAAAAAGTAGCAACTCCTTTTCCATTTTGTATGAATTCCTTGTTACGTATAAAATACGATTGTTCAATTTCTAATAAAAATTGGATGATGTCATTTATTTTTAAATCAAGGATACGAATAGCTGCATCTGCACTATAACTGTCGTAGTCATAGGATATAGTTAGGTGGGTAGAGTAAGCATTAAGAAATAAAGCTCGTTCAGTCAAGTCGGTATCTTCATTAAGGTATTCATTGTAGCTTATCGTTAGCCCCGTATTGCGGCAGGTTAAAACCCTTGGACCAGTTTCACAAAAATCGGCTCCCTTTTTGCTAAGTAGTTGAATTCCGGCTTGAATATTATTTAAAAATTTTTGCAGAATACCATGAAAGAGAGGGTATTCTTCCGAAATAAATCCAATCTCTGTTGTACAGATGAAAACATTGTATTTGGTATTATATAGATACTGGCCATACTTAGAAGGAATATCAATTGCAGGTGCTTCGCAAAAAAAAGTTTCACGAATTAGGTCTTCGGAATTTCCACTGGGTTTATTCTCGGAAATAGTAACTTGATACCAATAAGTTTGATTAGCTGTACCAGACCGCCTTGGATCTTCCATTTTATCTAAATTGGCTAGAGGAAGCATTCTCAAATATAATTATTCTTTTGTATATTGTCAGTAATGATAAGCTTTTCAAACATTACAAGAAAGGTGCTAGTATTTAAAAAGATATCTGTTTGAAAAGTCTACATGATGCATATATTATTTGGAAAAACAAGTAATTGCTAATCAGTCAGTTATTCTAATTTCTCAATTTATAAATTAAGTGTTAGTAGAGTTCTGTATAGGACCATAGTTCAATTTGCCCTTGAAAAAAAGAAACATTTGAAGTAAATATTCCCAATTTAACTTAATAACAATTTTTTTTACCACTTGTTTTTTGAATGCTATGTAGTGATTCATTTCCTTTTATCAATTCTTAACTTTTCATTATTATTCTATAAATTAATTTAACCTAGTAAACTGTTGTGATAAATATTTAAAGTAAAGAATATATAAAAGACACTTTAAAATATTAAATTATTCTTATATTTAATTTAAATATTCAAATTATGTTAATACTAATAGACAACTCAGAAATTTTATTAAAAAGAATGAAAATAAATGGATGGAAACAAAACGGTGGTTACGCAATTAGAGGAAATCCTAGAGTACTTGAAAAAGGTAATGATAGGTTGATAGTTGTGAAGCCAATTAGAATTGATCCTTTCAAAGTTTTAAAAGATGAAATAGATAAATTTTTTGAATCATTAAAAAGAATTATTGGAAAGTTAAAATCATTAGGAAAAAGTATAAGTGGGGTTTATTTACCAGGAGGTGGAACAATTCCTTTGCCAAAATGGTTTAGCGATTATTGTAAAGAAAACGGCGTTGACATTCTTATATACAATGATGAAAATGTATTGAAAATTTATAAGTAATTATTCGAACATTTATTAAAAAAATTTTATTTGTTTTCATTCGTTTTGTCAATTTTCTTAATTGAGCTTCTTTATGAATAAAATTTTATATTAAAGTTTACTATGAAAATGATTATCATGATGATGAAATAAAGAAATAAATCAAGATAATATATTTTGAATAATTTTTCTATCTAACTAAAAATGCTTGATTTCCATTCCAAGAATTGCATATTAGGGAAAAAGATGATTAAAAAGAAAATAACCTTTTTTAACAAAAAGCATTAATAAATTTGAATACAAATAATACATAAAAATTAAACTAAATGACAACTATTCAACCTTTTGTTGAAAAATATCTAATTGTTAATGGATACATGGGTGCAACAAGTAAAGTAATTGCAGCCGAAAATTATCCAAGTTATCCAAGCCTCACTACCTACTTTTATAGAAGCATTTCAGGCACACCTTTTGCCGGAAATAATCCATTTTTTGATGAAATAATTAATGGGTTGAGAATTACGAGAGGAGTAACTGAGCATGATACAATGATTAATTTTCTAAATAAAGGCTACAGATTGATTGATTGTTATGACCATAGTATGACTCCATATACCCCAGCTTTAATTTTGGACGACTTAATCACACTTAATGCTGATAAAATAATTTTTTTAGATGACGACAATATTGAAACTATAAAAAGAATTTCAAATTATCTACACCTTCAGCCAAATAATCATATACTCAGTAAGATAATTCCAGATTTAACAAGGGCGAAGTTAGTCTATCCCTTTCCAAGTTACGGAAACAAGGCACGTTTTAAAAAAAGTATTGACTTCGCTCTTGATAATGGACTATTTTAAAAATCAGTATAAGTTTTCCTTTAATTTTTTCACAAAAATTTAGGAAGTGAAAACTATTTATTTATTTTTTGGCTAACAATAGACTCCACAGTATAGGTTCATAAAGTAAACTGGGGTAATCCAAAAACTGGAAACCCAGGGGTTCAGACTTTTATTATCATAGTATGAACATATGTGGAATTTCCTTAAATCCCTCCACATTTGGTTAGAATGAAGTTCAATACTGGCTACAGTGTTATTCTTGAGAATAATATAGGAGCTATAAAAAGCAGGTATTAATGGCCTGCTTTTTTGGGCAGAAGGGATTTACGTGATTAATATTTAATTTTTCTCCAAATACTCGAACCTTCTCCCTTCTGTTTCAATAGCTGTTAAAACACTATGGACAAGTTATTTTTTCAAAATTATATGTGATTAAATTGACCCTCAATCTCGATCCTCTATTTGTATAGATTTATCTGAATAAAAAAGAGTTAAATATGATATATCCACAATGCCACGATTATCTTTACCTTCATAATGTAAATATCCACCATTGAAATTCAATAGCTTTTTATAGCTCAAATCCAATGGAATATTAGTAATGCATTTAATAAGTCTAGCTGAAATATCATCAGATCCATTTTGATAATCAAAATATCCACTTGAATAATTAATATCTAAATTATTTGGTGCAGGTTCTACAAATTTATAACGATCATTTAAAACTTGTAAAGAACCCAAGACTATTGATTGATCTATACGTCCTATCTCAAAAAATCCAAAAAAACCGTTTATTATGCTGCCCTTTGCACCCTTTCGAGGTATTAAAGTGCTACTATCTCTTTTATCATATGTGATAATGCTAGTAGTCGCTAGACATGAGGTTATATATTTTGTATTTCTAAGTTTTTCGTATTCATCTTCATGTTCATAATGTACCACTTTAGTTGTTTTGTCATCATTCATTGGTTCTAGATACATAAAACTCACTGAAACAACTTTGCCGGATTCTTCGTATTCACCATAGTGGTAGGTTTCACCTACTTGATCTTTATCTAGCCTGGCATCCTTAAATCTATTTCCTTTGTAGTTAGTCTCTTTTGATCTCAACAACAAAAATATCGGAATATTTTTTAAAACACTTTGTTTAAAATAATAAGGTAGAGTCTTGTCCTTTTTTATTAAATTCAAGATAGCACTATCAATCTTAAATTTCACGGGAATAATTCTCACCTCATCATCCCAACCAGTATACATTGTTCTAAAAATTTCTCCCGATTTTTTTGTAAGAATGTTCAAGTCGTTATTCTGATGAACAAGTTTGTTGAACTTATTATAACTTAAAGAAGACCTAGAAGTATCATCATAATCAACAAACCGTATTACTTCATCTGTGCCATTCGATAAATGGTTATTTATTACAAAGCCTTCATCTGTACCAAATGATTGTCCGTAACAACTAGATCTAAATAATGAGTCAAAAAAATTATTTATATATACTTTATACGAATCTGAAATGTATACAGAATCAGGTTGATTAAAAATATTCAATTTCAAATTCTCAATTGAATCACGTCTATTTTTTGCTGAAAGTTCTATTTCGGCTAAAATTTTATCCGTTTCATCAGATAATTTTTCTTGTTCGGAAGCTCCACAAGAAAAAAGCAGAAATAAAAAAATTATTTTGTAAGCTTTGATCTTCATTTTTATTATTTTACTTTATTTTATATGATCCGAATTCATTTGTTAACAATTCAATACAACCATTTGATTCTCTATTAATATTAAGGGTCACGTCTGTTCCTCCGAAATTTAATACAATTAACTCTCCTTGAATCGAATAAACTCCTTCTTGTCTATTGTCCTTTTTATACTCGCCTTCACCAATTTTCGACATTGAAAGTAGAGTTACGTTATTGCCACTAAACTCATAACTTGTTACATATGAGTATCGATTACCGTAAGTACCACCTACAAAAGTTTTACCAGATAGTGTTTTACAATTGCTTGAACATGAGATTAAAAATATAGATATGAAAATGAAGAGTTTTAATAGTTTTAACATTGGATATATATTAATTGTTTTAAATAATAAAAATACAATATACGATTAGAAATCCCAATTTTTTTCCTCATACAAATTCATCGTAAAAATGGTTAAATATTTGGCAAAAAATTTGAGACCCCCATCACTCCACAAACACATTATAAATCCCGGTATCATTCCTCCTAATTTTCCTGGATTTAAATCCAATATTCTTATCATTTACAAGCTCTACCAGGCAAAACTCAGTCCAGTCTTTAGGTATAGCCGGAAATATCAGTGTAAACCGTTTAACCTGTCCTTGCTGGGCAAAATGAAACTTATGAGGTGCAACGGGTATATTAACGGCCTGTATCATTTCTATGTCATCTAAAAACTTACCCGATCCTGATAGGTAGGTAGTAGGCCAAATGTTAATCCATCCGCCGTTTATGTATTTGTTTTTGGCTGCGTAAACGCAGTGTAGGTAGGTATATCCTGATTCGTTTGCATTAGCCGTAAGGTTTTTAATTAATAGGTTGCTAATGGGTTCAATGAGGTTAACGTTACTAGGCTTATGTTTTTCCATGGTATTGGTATTAAAACTCAAAACTAAAAAGGCATACCGCATTCTATTGGAGGACTTAATGTGTAGGGTATTATTATACCCCTCAAATACACGGAGGTTTGGCTAAGTATGTTTGTGTCTTAAATAGATATTATGATACAAATTTTACCCGTTGCAGACATTTACAAAGAAGAGATAGTAATTGACGACAATTTTGGCCAGCGGCAGGAGGGGTGGGAAACCGTGGAGAGTGATACCGAGTCTGCCTTTTTTAAGATGGGCGGTTACATAATGGAGAACAAAACAGATGATACCTGGAACTATTACCATAAAGAGCTACCTAATAATTTAGGCGACAACTTTATTATTAAGGCCGAGCTTGAGGTGGTAGAAAACCACAAAGGTTTTGGGCAGTATGGATTGGTGTGGGGTTTTGATGAAACGTCTAGATCTTTAAACAAGTTTGTGGTTAGCTCGGAGGAGCAGTCGTTTGTGGTGTCTAGTTTTGAGCGTAATCATAGTTTTCAAAAGCATAGGTTTAGTGATTTGTATTTTAATTACAACACAAGTGGTAAAAAGCAGTTTTTTTCTATTTTAAAACTAGAGGGGTACTATTACTTTTTTGTAAACAAGTATGACCGCCCTAATTATGTGGTGCATGCGTCGCACCTGCCTATGTTTGGTAATAGGTTTGGCTTTTATATAGAGCCAGGTCTTAAAATGGTATGTGAGAGCATAATCGTAAAAAAGCTTTTTGTGAACCCAAAATTTGACGGTCATATTTGGATGCCAGTAGGGGAAGATTTAATGCCAGTGGGTTCGGTGCTGCTTAGAGGTAATTAGCATTCATAAGGCTAATGGCATTTTTGATTGTTTTTTTAAGGCTTGCTGGCTTGTTAACAATACAAAAAGATCCCATGCCTAGTAGTTTAAACGTAAACTCCTCGTTGAGTAAAACTTTGAGGCTTAATTGTATAGCGTTTGGTTTTTCTACGATCACTTTTTGAGTGCTGTGTAATGGTTCAAGTAATACTAGGTTGCTAATGGGGCTTTGTATGGTTAGTAATACTTCTTCTGGCTTGGCTTTACTTTCCATAATACCCGTGCTGTGTTGGAAAAAGGTGGAGGCGTTAAAATCAGAACGTCTCTTGTAAATAGTATCTGTTGTTTCTACACCAGACATTCTATCTAGGGCGTATGTGGTGTATTTTTCTTTTTCGGTACTCCAGCCTATTACGTACCATCTGTTGCGGTGTTCTTTAATTAAATAGGGGATCAGGCTGGTAGCACTTATTTTGTTTTTATAAATGTTGCGGTAGTTAAAAGTAATGCCCTGCTTGCTTTTGATGGCTTTATAAATGAATTCTATAAATTCCATCCCGTTGGCATGAACAGCTTTTTCAAACTGCACTACTTCGTCAATCAATTTTTCACTTCCATCTATACCCAACGAAAACCTGGTGTTAATGCGCTCAATGGCATTTTTAAAATTGCTAAATACGGGCACTTCTTTATACTGGTATAATAGCTCGGCTGCAAATTGAAGGGCCGTCCACTCTTCTTCGTTGAGGTTAAGTTCGGAAATAGAAAAACCTACTTCACTGTATACATAACCACCCCCAAGTTTAGAATACATAATAGGGGCGCTATAGCCCTTAGGTGCTTGCTCGCGCATGGCCCTAATGTCTTTTTCTATGGTAGAAGTAGATACATCGGAACCTAGTATAGCACTGCACTTAGCCGCCAACTGCTCCAAAGTAGGATAGGGCCTACGTTTATTGGTAAGCATCTGGTCTATAATGCGGTGTCTGATAACGGCAGATTTGTTTTTGGGCATGCGGTTTGTATTTGCGCTCTCAAAATACTGAAAATAAAAGGTAAGTCCTCCAATAGAGGGTGGTTTCCCATTCTATTTTTACTTAAATATTTAAATATGGAAAACACCGTAACGCCCAAATTTATCATTGATTTGTTCCAAGAAAATACTTTTACCCTAGATGATGTAAATGACGGACTATTTGCCCGCACCTATGGGTTTGATTTAATAGAAGTTAAGCGCAATAGGTTTGATTGTAGGCAATCAATTACCAAGGCCCCTTGGGTGTTTAATGGTGAACTTGGGTGGGGCGGTAGCCTTGGAGAACAATTTCCGAACAGATGGGATATAACCTATGATGCAACTCTAATTTGCCATAGGTTCACTTTTGTAGATTATATTTTTTATGAGGTTAAAATAATTGATACTCAGGAGCAGCAGCAATTGATAGAAGATAAATTATTAGAGGATCAAGAAAAGGCGATTCGTCAAAAAGTATTGGATGATTTAACACCGGTATTGGTGCATCAGATGATGCCATTTAACCAGGTGTATAGTGGCGTTTTAGAAACTAAGTATGGCGTTCATTTAAAGCAAATACAAAGGGGGATGCACATGCATATGAAATACAAACCGCGTTATGGAAATGTTGGTTGGATGTCAAATCAAGTATTGTGCTGGGGATCTAGTACTGGTTGGGATATTACCAGAGATGGAAAAATTGCCTGTTGCCGCATCAATTATGACGACTATGTAAATTTTGAAATAGAAATAATGAGTCCGGAGCAAATTGCTGAATATAAAGCTAAAATGGATTCAAATACTATTGCTAAGCTCTCTATCGAAGAACGTTTAATTAACTTAGATAATCTTAATAGCAAAGGATTGTTATCGGCAGATGAGTATGTACAAAAGCGTGCTTTGATATTGCGTGAGGTTTAATTTTTTAAAAATAATAAACATGCAACAAGGATTTATAGTAGAAATAGTTAACAGTACAAGCGAGGCCCAGGAGGTTAAATTATTTGCTGGTTCTTTACCCCAAGGAGTATTGGTAAATACCATGGATAAGGCCTATAA
>CANHHX010000016.1 GCA_947461125.1 Bacteroidota bacterium
CCATTTACCGTTGTATGAAAAATATCTAAATCAAAAAGCGGTAAAATAGGAACGATTACTTTATTGCGGTGTCTGAAATGCTCAATTAAATGTTCAAAGTTACTGAGTGCGCCAAAGAGTCCATGGAGTAAAAGCAAGGGTTCTCCGGTACCTTCTTCGATGTAACTAATTTTATCTTGAACTTTAATTTCGTAATTCATGTGCAGGTATATAGAACAGGGCTAAAATAATGATTTTAGTAGGAATCACGGCATTAAATAACCATGAATTATAATATACTTATTGTACTTGTTTACCAAGGGTTTCAAAATGTTCGCCTAAACTGGTAAACATATCTTTAAATACTGGGATAACCTGACCAATGGTATCTAACACTTTTGGTCCCCAAGGTGCAATGTAACTGTATGTTTTAGAGGCTGCTTTTGTCGTTTCAGTAATTAAATGAAGTTTGTCACCGAAAAAAAGGACTACACTCCAAATAGTCATATAAATAGCACCAAAAAGCAGGATGCCTGCTAGTTTATTAGCCCAACCAAGCATCACGAATTCGGCGGTCTTTTGTAACATGCCACCCACTAAACGAACAATAAGTGCAACCGCAATCATGATAAGTAAAAACGATACAAAGGGAAGCCAGCTTGCAGATATCCCGGTATCATGTCCAATTTTGGAAGCAACAACTGCCGAAAGTTTAGTAGCAGCAGCTAACCCAATTAGAAATGCTGCAAATGAAAATAAAGCAATGATAAATCCTTTTGTATATCCCTTAAACAGGGCTCCTATCAAAATGATTGCACAAATAATATCTAGTACCACGTTTTATTTTTTTGCGTTAAGTGAAGCTACATAAATTAAGCCAATGCAGCTTTAACTACTGCTGCAATTACTTTGCCATCTGCTTGTCCAGCCAATTGCTTTGAAGCCACACCCATCACTTTTCCTAAATCCTGTGGTCCAACAGCGCCAACGCTTGCAATAATTTGTGCTATAATTTCTTTTATGGCTGCTTCATCGAGTTGTGCAGGCAAAAACTTTTCGATAACCGTAATTTCTTCGATTTCTTTTTGCGCCAAGTCTGCTCTATTTTGTTCCTGATAAATGGTAAGTGAATCTTTTCTTGATTTCACTAATTTTTGCAAAAGCTTGAGTTCTGCTTCTGCTGTTATAGAACCACCAGCACCTGGATCTGTTTTTGCTTTTATAATTTCTGCTTTAATCGCACGTAAGCCTCTTAATAATGCTTCGTCCTTTGATTTCATGGCGTCTTTCATTTGCGCCATTACTTGTTCTTCCAAAGTTGCCATAGTATGCTAATTATTTATTTTTCTGAATTTGACTGTCCCTAAATTTTTTATAAAAAGATTTTGCAAAATCTTTCATCTCGCCGGCAAGTGCCTGATCTTGTGTGGCTCTAATAAAAGTATCCGCCATACCCATCAGGGTTTGGTAGTAAAAATCTGCCATTTCATCTACCATCATGTCTTTGGTCCACAAATCAATGCGAAGCGCAGATTTATCTGCGGCATCCCAAAATGCAAGCATCATGGCTCTTGCAGATTGAGCCATGTCGGCGGTACTGTCTGATGCATTCCACTTGATATCCTGCGGAACCTTGTTTTCGTCTAAATGAACTTCGATATTGATATTTGATTGACGCGTCATGAAGTAATCTTTTTGCAAAAATAAGTCTAAAGCATGTTATTGCTATGCCAATCTCTCTCTAAATAAAGAGAGGGATTGGATTAAATTGATATTTTGTAAGAACAAGAGCCCATTTTGAGTCCGTTCCCCTTTCAGTTTTTCATTTTTATACACTAACAGAAGGGCTTCTGCAATGCCTGTTGGTGTTGCTTCTGGGTACCTTGTAACCATATCCTGCATGTGCATTGATGTAGCAAATGCATCTGACGCAATTATGGAAACCTCTGCTTTGGCAGCTTCTAGTGCCATTAAATAAGATGCAGCACCATCCTTTAATAAAATGGCAGCATATGCACTTGATAGAATCTGATACCAGTTATGCACGGTTAGTCCGGCAGGAACCACCACCACATCGGCCCTGTACTTGTAATTGCGTAATTTTTCTTCTAGAAATGAACGCTGTAACCCATTAGAAGGCACCAGCAAGAGCTTCATATTGCTTTGTTGCCACTTTTTAAAAAGTGAAAAGGCTTGCAATAACTCAATACTACTGGTATGATCGGATGCAACCGATAAAAAATATTCGGTACCACCAGCATGTGTACCCTTGTACATCTGCTGTAAATTATAATCAATTGGATAAATTTCGGAAGAAGGTGCAATAGCAATAGAGGTAATGTTATTTTTTTGAATGCCAAATTCCTCTTCTAATTGATGGGCTGCCTCTCTTGTTACAACAAGCCACTGTTTTACATGTTGTATCGACTTTTTGAAAAAATAACCTTGAAATTTGGTTAAGTTACCTTCAAATAAACATATTTGAGGGATGCTGGTTCGGACCGCATACCTACCACTCAATTGCAACCACAGAGCGGGTTGTAGCGGTTTAAGTAATTTGGGTGCCGTTACTTCATACCAGATTTTTTCTGCGACAAAACTACTTCGGTCATATTTTGTTTTGATCCAACTACAATTGGGGGCACCCACAAAACTAGTAGGCTGTGCAGTGTCAGACAATAAAACAAATTGATGCTCGGGGTGGGCATGAATTTCACCCTCTAGCCATTTCCAAATGAAACGACCGATACCTGAAAAATTAGTATCGCGAATACCTATAAGAGTGACTGCTATTTTCATTGGATGCAAAGATACTTACATCTTTTCCACGTAGGCACATTAGCGTGTTAAGTGCCTCAATACTTATCCTACTTTTACAACATGCTACCTAAACTGCAACAGTTAGATTTATTTGGGAATCCGGCTCAAGACCAAGGCGGGACTAAAGAAAAAAAGAAAGCCAAGGCCAAAGTAGTACCCGAACCGGTATCGCTATTGGAAACGCCAGCACCTGATGCTTCCGTTAGTATCCCAGAACCAGTGGTTACAGAACCAATTTTTGAAGTGCCATTTGTTACTGAATCTGCTAATCCAGCCGAATCTGCCCTTGCGGAGTCAATGTATGTTGAAAGACCGAGACAGCCCCGCATTTCAATAGAAAAAATAGCTGGCAAAAGAGGGCGTAAATCCTACAGTGAAATAGACACCGAAATTGATTTAATTGAAATACCGGACGAAAAAGTATTGTCTCAAAAATTATATTACACAATCAGTGAAGTAGCAAGTTGGTTTAAAGTAAACACCTCATTGCTTCGTTATTGGGAAAATGAATTTGATATTTTAAAGCCGCGTAAAACAAGAAAAGGCGACCGCCTGTTTAGAGTAGAAGATATCAAGAATTTACAAATCATATACTTTTTATTACGCCAAAAAAAATATTCTATAGAAGGCGCAAGAACTTATTTAAAACAAAACAAATCACAGGCTGATACGCAGGCGCAACTCGTGCAAACTTTAACAAAGTTTAAATCTTTTTTATTGGAATTAAAAGCTGGGCTTCACTAATATAAATCGCGCTACTGCTCACATGGCGATTAGGACTGCTTTACAACTACATCGGTACTAGAAGCCGCTAATTCAATCTTGTGGGCTTCTAAGAGTTCAATCAATCCCATATTAATTTTTTCTCGAAGCGCTAAGTAGTCTTCATATGTATCGGAGGCCGATGAAAAATATTCAATAAGAACAATATGCGCATGTTTTCCAGTATCCTGTAAACACACATGGAAACTATCAATTTGTTGACTGCCTAAATAACTGCGCATAGCAGATAATAAATTTGATAGGGTAGACGCAGATGCATTTAATGAAAGTTCTAATTGCAATTCGGTTTTGCGCTGTGTACGTAAACTTATATTATCTACAATAGTATCAACCATTTGTTTATTGGGAACTGAAATGTATGTTTTTTCGTTGGTACGAATACGTGTACTTCTAAGTCCTATTTTTTCAATCGTGCCCGTAAATCCATTTACTTTTACCTGTTCACCAACGGTGAACGGTTTATCAAAAAAGATAATAAAGGAGGCTATTAAATTTTCCATACTCTCCCTCGTAGCAAGGGCTACAGCCGCTCCTACTAGACTCAAGCCTGTTAAAATGCTGCCTATATTTTTATTGAAAGAAAATTTTAACACAAGCAGTACGCCAATAATGATGAGTATTACTTTAAAGAAGTCTTTAAAGAAAATAATGAGCTGATTGTCTTGCTGGTCTTTGGTTACATTCGCACGCTCTTCTAAAACCATCGCCATAAAATCAATAACGCGAAGACATAACCAAATAAACACCACTACGAGTGCCCCATTCATGAGCGCATCTAATACTTGTCTTGTATTTGTTTTATAAATAGTAAATGCAAAAGCGCTTGGGAATTTTAATTTATCAATAGCAATCATTGAAATGGTCAATAGCAAATAGGTGCCAAGAGGTTGCACCACTAAATCCAAAAAAGATTGTTTGGGTAAATTGTGTTTACTATTCGTGATCAGTTTAAAAAGCTTACTCGCTAAAAATTTTGAAATGAGTCTTTTGAAAATAAGGGTAACGAGTATCGTGCCAAATACAACAAGATAGGCCCTTACTGTATTGTCTAATATTTTTTGTTCTAATAACTGATCCATAAAAAATAGGCTTTAATGGGAAGGCTCCCATTTATCAATCTTCATTGTTTCGCCATCAAAACTAGCGTATGTAAAATTGTAAATCCAGTCACCTAAATTGATATAATGACTGTTCCCAATAGTTAAGTCAAGAGGAAAATGACGATGACCAAAAATTAAATAATCGTAGTGTTTTTTTTGTAAAATTTCTTTGCTGTAACAAATAAGCCACTCGTTTTCTTCGCCTAAAAACTGCGCATCCGCATTGCCCGTTTTGGCCCTGCTTTTACGGCTAAAATAATTGGCAATGCCAATACCCATATCGGGGTGCATCCATGTAAACAACCATTTGCAAACTGGGTTGGTGAATATTTTTTTAATAAACTTATAACCCGCGTCGCCAGGACCTAAGCCATCGCCATGGGCGATATAGCAGGCTTTATTATTAAATGTAAATTCTTGTGGGTTATGATACACTTTACAACCAAGTTCTTTTTCAAAATAACCACGCATCCATAGGTCGTGATTACCGGTAAAAACATGTACCGGTATTCCTCTATCCGTAAGTTTTGCAATTTGTCCAAGCAATCGAACAAATCCTTTGGGCACGACATGGTCATACTCAAACCAAAAATCAAAAATATCACCAACAATAAAAATAGCTGCTGCACTGTCTTCTATCGATTTTAAAAAAGCAACTACTTTCTTTTCCCGCTCCAAACTAGCATCATAATTAGGTGCCCCCAAATGAAAATCGGAGAGCATATAAATTTTACGGCTAGAAGATGCATGAATGGTAGCTGTCATGTGCTTTTAATTATTGCTGTCTACTAAAAAACAGTATACTTCTTTTGGGCCATGCACACCTACTACCAGTGTTTTTTCAATATCAGCAGTTCTACTAGGACCACTAGCTAGCGTTATCAGTGAAGGCAACTGATTGCCGTAATGCTTGGTAATGGAATGTAAGCCATCTGAAATATCATACACGACTTGATTCGTATAAGCGATACAAATATGAATGGGTGCATACACACTCACCGTTCTTCCACTCTGCTGACCCGCAGAAAGTATCATACTTCCGGTTCGGGCTATTAAATGATCGCAACTGGTAATAGCAGCATCACAAAATTCTAAGTCTTCAGATTGCATGCCACCAAAGCCTGCTTTGGTAAGCATTTCAATTAAAGCATTTTCACGGCAATACGTTTGCTTCCAATTGCGCTGAATAAAAAGCATACTTAATTGTGAAGCAAGTTCTTTTTCACTCGCACAAAAAGCAAACTTACCTTGTAAGCCTGAAAAATTTTCGGCAAATAAAACCGACAAATCTTCTTTGGTGGTTGGGTAAGTAGTGGAAACCGAATCAACCGCCGAAAATGGCACAGGCACTGGCTTCGCCAGTGCCTGTTTTATCTTTTGTAAAATATTTTCTCTTGCGCTTTTTCCCATCCTTCTACAATTAAATTGATGCTTCTGTTGATGTTTGATCTTCCGAAGAAGCAGGGGTTTCTGACGCAGCAGGATCTTCTGATACAGCAGGCGTTTCTGGTGCAGCTTGCTCTTCTACTAACTCAGGCACCGCTTCAACTTCTACCACTTTTTTCTCTTCAAAAGGTCTTTTACCAATTAACACTTCAACATCAGATTTATGCAACACTTCTTTTGCAAGTAATTCTTTTGCTAAAATTTCAACCGCTTCTTTTTTATCACGAAGCAATTGAAGTGTACGCTGGTAAGCTTCTTCAATAATACCGCGTACTTCATGGTCAATAATTTTACCCGTTTCCTCGCTATAAGGTTTGGTAAAGGTATTTTCTTGCGAAGGGTCGTAGTAACTCACGTTACCTACTTTACTATTCATGCCGTATGCAGTGACCATACTGTAGGCAATACGCGTAATTTGTTGTAAGTCGTTGGATGCACCCGTAGAAATTTTTCCAAAGAATATTTCTTCTGCTGCTCTACCGCCGAGTGTCATACAAATTTGATCCATTAACTGATCGGTATTGTATAAGTACTGCTCGGTTGGGGTGTACTGCGCATAACCAAGTGCTGCTGTACCACGAGGCACAATCGTTACTTTTAAAAGCGGATACGCATGTTCTAAAAACCAACCACAAACAGCGTGACCAGCTTCGTGGTAGGCAATAATCGATTTTTCGTGCGGTGCAATAATTTTATTTTTCTTTTCAAGTCCGCCAATCACACGGTCAATGGCGTCTTGAAAGTCAATCATCTCCACCGACTCTTTTCCTTTTCTAGCAGCAATAAGTGCAGCTTCGTTACAAACGTTAGCAATATCAGCACCGGCAAATCCAGGTGTTTGTTCTGCTAGTTTATGTAAATCAAGGGCTTCTGAAATTTTTATTGGCTCAAGGTGCACTTTAAATATTTCTTCTCTTCCTTTTACATCCGGTTTGTCAATTGAAATTTGACGATCAAAACGTCCCGGTCTTAAAAGCGCAGAGTCTAATACATCTGGTCTATTGGTTGCAGCTAAAATAATAATACCCGTGTCACCACCAAAACCATCCATTTCTACTAATAGTTGGTTTAATGTATTTTCACGCTCATCGTTACTCATCATAGCATTTTTACCACGTGCCCTTCCTATTGCATCAATTTCATCAATAAAAATAATACAAGGTGCTTTTTCTCTTGCTTGCTTGAATAAATCACGTACACGACTTGCGCCCACACCCACAAACATTTCAACAAAGTCAGATCCACTTAAACTAAAGAAAGGAACCTGCGCTTCCCCAGCCATTGCTTTTGCAAGTAATGTTTTACCCGTACCCGGAGGGCCTACTAGCAAAGCTCCTTTTGGAATTTTACCGCCAAGCGCCGTATATTTTTTTGGATTTTTTAAGAAGTCAACAATCTCCATCACTTCCACTTTTGCTTCGTCAAGTCCAGCAACGTCTCCAAAGTTGATATTTACTTTTGCGCCTTTATCAAATAAAGTAGCCTTTGATTTTCCAATATTAAAAATACCGCCAGCACCACCGCCTGGCCCCCCTGCGCCACCACCCATTTTGCGCATGAGTAGCAACCATACCACCACAATAATTACGAGCGTAAATATTGACTGAAGTACACCACCCATCCAATCAGCAGCCTTTACAATATCTCTTTTAACTTCTGGTAATTGATGTTGCTCTGTAAATTTTTGAAGATTTTCATCAAAAGATTTCCAATCCAATACTTCAAAAACAAATAAAGGCGCGCCCTTTACTTTTTCTTTTGGTAACACCACGCCAAACTTTTTAACGTAGAATTCTTTTTTAAGACTGTCGCCGTTAATGTATACCTGTACTTCATCTTTGTTTTTTACAAAATCAAGTTTGGTCACATCGCCTGCTAAAAGCATTTGTTGTTTGAACTCCTGCTCCGTTGTCTTTTTTAACTCCGGCGAAAAGTTCATGATTTGAGAAACTAATAAACCAACAATTACAACGCCATAAATCCAATAGATATTGAACTTAGGACCTTTCTTGCCGCCTTTTCCTTTCTCCTGAAAATTAAATTTTGGTTGTTTCTCTTCTGACATATAGTTTCTATTATTCGTGGATTTGTGATACCGCATCACTCCACATTTCTTCTAATTTATAAAATTCTCTAGCTTCTGGATGCATTACGTGCACCACTACATTCACATAATCAATGATCACCCATTGCAATGCTTTTCTTCCTTCGTGTTTATATGGATTTTCGCCACATACTTTTTTAACCTCGTCTTCGATGTGGTCACAAATAGCCCGCACTTGTGTGGTACTAGAAGCTTGGCATACAATAAAAAAATCGGCAGCCGCTTCTTCAATTTTGCGTAAATCTAAACTTACAATATGCTCACCTTTTTTATCTAAAATGGCATTGATGATGGTCTTAAGAATTTTTGAGCTCTTGGTTAACCGGGTAATCGTACTTTTTGGTCGATTGTTTAATACAGAAAGGGGTTCCAACAATACAGTTATTTAGTGATTAATAATTTGATTTAGACGTAGCTCTTGTAACTTCGTCAAAAATACTAATTCTTTGGCTTCAGTAGGCTTAAATACACCCCTCGGTTTACCATTTACAGAATTAACTGAGTTGGATAGTACCAACATCTATGCCATGAACCAAGTTAAGACAAACTTGGCCGGGCATGGCGCTGCTTTTCTTGCTCAAAAACAATGGGCGGGAAAGGGTCAAATGGGAAAGGTTTGGGAGGCCGAAAGCGGTCAAAACATACTATTATCAGTGGTTTTGGACCCAAAAAAGCTTATTTTTAATGGTTCTGACCCTGATCCATCCATAGTTAGCATGCTCGTTGCCGTTGGAACTTTTAACTTTTTTACTAGATATGCCGGCGATGAAACACGCATTAAGTGGCCCAATGATATTTACTGGCGTGACAGAAAGGCAGCAGGAATTTTAATAGAAAACAGCTTTCGGGGGCCTATCTGGCAGTGGAGCATCGCAGGAATGGGCGTTAATATCAACCAAACAAGTTTTGGAACCGAGCTCAACAAAGCTGTTTCACTCAAACAAATAACGGGTAAAACCTACCTCGTAAAAGACCTAGCGGTTGAATTATGCAAACATATTCAAGATGCTATGGACTTACTCGTAACTGAGGGGCCTGATGCAATCATTACGCTTTACAACAATGCGCTTTATAAAAAAGGAGAACTTGTAACAGTAGCCGTAAATAAAGTGATCAAATCAGTTACCATGTGCAGGGTTTTACCAAATGGATATTTAGAAATTGAAAACGAAAACGGCATCAAAGAATCTGTTGCTCTCGGCACAGTAAAATGGCTACCATAAAATAAAAAATAAACAGCATGTCTTCAACTATAAAATTGACCCAATTTTCTCATGGCGCAGGATGCGGATGTAAAATTGCACCAGCCGTATTGGAAACTATATTAGCTTCTTCCTTACCAAAAATTGAACATAAAAATTTACTCGTTGGTTATGGAACAAAAGATGATGCCGCTGCCTATGATATGGGAAATGGTCAAGCTATTATTAGCACCACCGATTTTTTTACACCGATTGTAGATGATGCTGTATCGTTTGGAAAAATTGCAAGCGCCAATGCCATTAGTGACGTGTATGCCATGGGAGGTAAGCCGCTGATGGCTATTGCAATACTGGGTTGGCCTGTTAACACATTACCCGCAGCGCTTGCAGCAGAAGTGTTAGAAGGCGCGCGAAGCATTTGTGCAGAAGCCGGCATTCCACTCGCGGGCGGACATAGTATCGATAGCACCGAACCCATTTTTGGATTAGCCGTAACAGGTATTACACCAATTGCGAATCTCAAAAAAAACAATACCGCACAACAGGGTGATATACTCTTTGTAACAAAACCAATTGGTGTTGGCATTTTAGCAACCGCACAAAAAAGAGACGCATTAGAAGCACAAGATCTAGCACCATTTATACATCAGTTAACAACACTGAATAAAGTAGGTGAAATACTAGGCGGCATTCCAGAAGTACACGCACTTACCGATATCACAGGGTTTGGACTTCTTGGGCACCTAATTGAAATGGCCGAAGGCAGTGAACTAAGTGCACATATTTTTTATTCGAAAATAAAAATGATAGAAGCGGCCAAAAAATATTTAGCACAGCGTATGGTGCCAGATGCTACGTATCGAAACTGGAATAGTTACAGCACTAAAACAAGTTTTGATCCGGGCGTTAATGTGATGGAAGCATTTAGTCTATTACCAGATCCGCAAACCAATGGAGGTTTACTGCTAGCAGTAGACCCCGCTGCGGAAAAAACAATACAAAATATATTTACACAAAATGGGCTTGCTGATTTTATTGAACCCATTGGTGTGCTAGATGTAGTAGGAGACAAAGTCGTAGTAGTTAAAAACTAAGCGTAACAAAGAGCCGCTAAAAAACCATATTTCCTTTATTTTTTATTTGCTCATTGGTAAGCTCTGCTACCATTTGAACACCGTTTAATGCTTTAACTGTTTGCTTAATCCAGTTGCATTTTTCATCATCTACAAAATCTCCTTTTGTGAGCCACAAAAAATCCATATGCCTAAATTCGGGTAATAGATATTCGCCATCACAATGGTTATGGTATAAATAATGTACTAAAAAGCTATTGGGTTCTTTGGATTCGTAAATACTAAAATAATAACTGCGCTCCTTTTTTTTGAGGTGAATTTCGATCGCCGGATTGAGTCTAAACTGATGCCCAAGCTGGTTGTTTAATTGCAAACAAAATTGATGGCTTTTAATTGGCGCAATAATGCCTAATAAACGCGTGTCATCAAAAAAATCTTCATTGAGCTCGTCGATATTTAGTTTGAGTTTCATACTAGCAATTGATTACATCCTTTAAAATGAAACAGAAATATTTATTTCTTCGGTTCCACGTTTTATGCGCAGCTCCGTTTGATCCCCTTTTTTAAATTTACTAAGTGTTTGCATATAACTATTCACGTCCACAAATTTATAGTCTCCTAGTTGTAGTAATATATCACCAGCTTTTAATCCAAGTTTTTCTGCAAGCTTTCCCGGACTCACCCCATCGATACGCATACCAGTACCACTGTAACCATAGTCCGGAATAACCCCTAAACTCACTGTAAACTTAGTGCTACGGCCCATTTGAGGCTCTGTTGTTTTTATAAAATCAAGCTTAGGTAAACTGTCTGTAATACCCATCATTTGATACGCTAGTGTTACAATTTGCGCAGTGGCTTCATAATTTATTTTGTCTGCATCATCGCTTGCTTTATGGTAATCGGGGTGGCTTCCTGTAAAGAAAAATTGAACCGGAATGCCTGCTCTATAAAAACTAGCGTGATCGCTTGGACCACTACCTGTACTATCAAATTTTACAATAAGTGAGGTTGATACCGCTTTCCAAATTTGACTCCATTTGCTAGACGTGCCATAACCGCCCACCGTTAATTTGTGAGAAGTATCGTAACGGCCTACCATATCCATGTTAATCATATAATTAATAGAACCCGTCATTGTCGGATTTTCTATCCAATATTTACTTCCTAAAAGTCCCAATTCTTCACCAGAAAAATGAAGGAATAAATAATTATTTCGTGCGGGTGATTTTTTTTGTAATAAACGTGCTATTTCAAGCAAAGCAGCCGTACCACTAGCGTTGTCGTCTGCGCCATTATGAATAACATGTCCGGTATCGAGCGCATTTTTATCTTCGTTATACCCTAAGTGGTCATAATGCGCACCAATAACAATTGTATTTGCTGCACCATTATTGATGAATGCTGCAACATTACTTGCAGAGCGCTTTTTTTCTACTAGACGTACAGCTAATCCAACTTGTAAAGTAGCAGAAGGATCTGTAAAATGTTGAAGGCCTGCCTGTGTGAGATAAATAACTGGAATTGAAAATGCAGCAGATTTGTCATTTTTATTAAACTGAATATTGTCAATAGTATTACTGGTATTGTATATGATATATGCAGAAGCTCCTTTTGCAGCAGCGGTACTAACTTCTTTTTTAATCCATGCCTCTATATCAAAATGTGGATTGGTTTTGTTTTCTTCAAGCAGTTCTTTAATATCTGTAAACCAAGGCTGACCTTTTTCTTGTAATGCCATAGCAGGATTTCCAGAAATTTGTACAGATGCACTTGTAGCCAATGGAAAAAAATCTTTTTCAAGTCTTAGGCTTTTATTGTTCACCAAAAAATAAGTGCCTGCATCTATTTGTAACCCTTCATTGATTTCAAATTTTTGCAGATAGCCGCTTGTTCCTTTGGGCGCAATCCCCATCTGCTCGTATTGTTTTACCAAATAATCCATAGCAGCAGCTGCACCAGCAGTTCCAGTTCTTCTACCCTCTAACGCATCACTTGCTAAATAGCCTATATGTGATTGTACATTTGAAATGAGGGCTAGTTTTTGCTTTTCTGCCTCAATTCTAAGTTTACGTTTGCTTTGAGATAATCCTAAAAAGGGAACCAATAAAAGGACCCAAAACCATTTTTTACCCATTTTGCTTGCTTTATTGCGCACAAAAGTAAGCGATTCTGTTCCCAATCTCGTAACTACCCTCCCCTCTTTGGGGGTACTTTTGTACCCATCCAATTAAAATTGAGTCAAAGAGATCTCCATATTGCTTTAGTGGGTAACCCCAACAGTGGAAAAAGTTCCATTTTTAATGCTTTGACAGGCCTGCACCAACAAGTAGGCAATTTTCCAGGTGTAACAGTAGATAAAAAAACGGGGACCCTCCGTTTACCAGACGCTACCAACACAACGCTAATTGACTTACCCGGTACCTATAGTTTATATCCTAGAAGGGCTGACGAGTGGGTGGCATACAAAGTGTTGATGGGTAACGACGAATCGGTTAGAGCAGACGCTGTATTACTGGTTGCTGATGCTAGTAACCTCAAACGAAATTTACTTTTTTGCAGTCAAATCATTGATTTGCAAATTCCAGTAGTGATGGCCCTCACCATGAATGATATTGCATCAAGCAAGGGCATCAAAATAGATATTGCGGGACTCGAAAAAGAATTAGGAATCACCATCATAGCAGTGAATCCTCGAAAAAACAAGGGCATTACCGAATTAAAAAAAGCGTTGCAGCAATTAACGGTAAAACCAAGCGCTCCCTCGGATAAAAAATTTATTGATACAAAAAAATTAGCCCCTAACGCTATTGATGGAGTGCACCAAATAATTACTAACTTAAGTGATTATGCGGCTATTCATTATTTGATCAATCACGAAAATTTTCCGTTAACAAAAGAAACGAAAAATCAAATGGATGCGCTGGTTGTTGCCCATCAATTTAATGCAACAAAAACGCAGGCCGAAGAAATTTTACAGCGCTACTCTCAGATAAGAGAAGTGATGCGCAAATTTGTAGTAGAGCCAGGACCCCTAGAAAAAAAGATTTTTTCAGATAAATTAGATAATATTTTATTACACCGAGTTTGGGGTTATGTCATATTATTAGCGGTCTTGTTTATTTTATTTCAAAGCGTTTATTGGCTAGCTAGTTTCCCAATGGATGGCATTGAGTGGGCCTTTGCAAAAGGCGGAAGCTCTTTGTCTGCTTGGCTTCCAGAAGCATGGTGGAGTAATTTAATTGTGAATGGACTGGTGGCTGGCCTCAGCGGTATTTTAGTATTTGTTCCACAAATCATGATTTTATTTGGGCTTATTACCATACTTGAAGACAGTGGTTATATGGCGCGCATTAGTTTTTTAAGTGATAGACTGATGCGTAAAGTGGGACTGAACGGAAAAAGTGTAATGCCCATGGTAAGTGGGTTTGCTTGCGCGGTTCCTGCCATTATGAGTGCACGCAATATTGAAAATAGAAAAGAAAGGTTGTTAACTATTCTAGTAACACCCCTAATGAGTTGCAGTGCACGCCTACCGGTATTTACGATTTTAATATCACTGGTTATAGATAACGATTACTACTTTGGATTTTTAAGTTTACAAGGGCTTGTGATGATGGGTCTTTACCTATTAGGCATTGTAATGGCCATGATTGTGAGTTATGTTTTAAAATGGTTTATTACCATTCAAGAAAAAAGCTTTTTTATTTTAGAGCTTCCCATGTATAGAGCACCGCGATGGAAAAACGTAGGAATCACCATGATAGAAAAAGCTAAAATTTTTGTAACAGATGCTGGTAAAGTAATTATGATTATTAGCCTTCTCTTATGGTTTTTAAGTAGCTATGGCCCTGGAAATCAAATAGCCCAAACCACAAAAAAATATACAGCACTTGAGCAGGTGTTGCCTACAAAAAAAGACTCTTTACAAAAAGAATACGCTGCCGAAAAACTACAACACTCTTATGCGGGTATTTTGGGAAAAGCCATTGAGCCTGCTATTACACCGCTTGGTTACGATTGGAAAATTGGCATAGCCCTCATCACATCCTTTGCTGCCAGAGAGGTTTTTGTAGGCACCATGGCCACCTTATATAGCGTAGAAGACAGTGAAGACAGCTCACTCAGACAAAAGCTAGCCGCAGCAAAGCATCCAGACGGAACCAAAGTATACACCTTAGCAGCAGGGCTTTCGCTGATGATATTTTATTTATTAGCCATGCAGTGTATGAGTACGCTCGCTGTTGTTAAAAGAGAAACAAAGTCTTGGAAATGGCCAGCGTTTCAACTGTTGTACATGACGGCCCTGGCGTATGGCATGAGCTGGTTAACTTACGTTTTGTTTAGTTAATTCCATCCCAACTTGTAATCTTGTAATTTATCCCATAATAATTTAGAAACTTTTCGCGCAAGTTCCCACCCTTCATTATTGGACTCCCAACTGGTGTCTTTATTATTTTTGGTACAAATACAAAAAACGTAACGGGCATTTTTTCCGGACACATACATCACTTCACTTCTACTGGCATTAACAGCACCGTTTTTACTAGCGACAAAAACATCGGGCGGAATTTGTGATAGCGCTTCTTCATCCCAATAATTTCTGCCCAATAAACGAAGCATTTTTTCGGAAGAAGCAGTATCTAATAAAGTTCGGTTTGCTAATGCTTCAAACATAGTAGCCATTTCTTTTGGACTGGTTTGTCCCCATCCAAACTTATCTCTACTAGCTTCTCTACCCGGGGTTCTGCTATTGACCCTTGTAGCCGTATAACCAATGCTATCAAGGATTTGATTGATTCTTGTTCCAGTGCCGGCTAATGATTGTAGCCACAAACTTGCGGTATTATCACTTGTTGTTAGCATGAGCATGATTACTTTACTAAGCTCTACTTTTTCATTGTGTTTTAGTGATGCGAGCAAATCTGAACCTGCATAGAACAAAGAATCTTTATAGGTTAATTCCTGATGGTATTTGAGTTCGCCTTTATTCAATTTATCCATGATACCTATAAGTATGGGAACCTTTACCATACTCGCCGTTGGAAAAATACTATCCGCATTGATGCTTACGGTTTTACCTGTATGCAAATCTTTTACATAAATTCCCACATCCCCTTTAAAGCCAGTGGTGAGTATTTCTAATTGCTCTTGTAATTTTTTATTGACTTTTTGTGCTTGTGCTGGCATGAGCGCCACTACAAAAATGAAAGCGAGTAAATTTTTCATAAAGTTTATTTCTTTTTAGGCGCGCCTATAATTTCTTGACCATGATTTTTTGAATCAGGCTTGGTGATAATTTTTTCTATCACGCCATTTTCATCAATAATAAAAGTAGTGCGCAAAGTGCCCATATAGGTTTTACCCATAAACTTCTTTTCGGCCCAAACCCCATATTTTTCATGAATTACGAGGTCGGTGTCGGCAATAAGCGAAAAGGGTAATTCGTGCTTGGCTATAAATTTCAGGTGGCTTTTTTGGTCGTCGGAGCTCACCCCCAGCACCTGGTAGCCCTTTTTGGCCAATGCTTTATAATTGTCCCTCAGATTACAGGCCTGTACCGTACAGGTAGGCGTCATATCGTGGGGGTAGAAATATAAAACCAGTTTTTGACCCTTAAAACTAGATAGGGCAACGGTTTTACCGTTATGGTCGAGGCCTTTAAAGGCGGGAGCTTTGGATCCTTCTTGTAGCATATTTGGCTGTTTGGTGTATTAAAAATAAGGAGGTAACACCTGTATAATAAAATTAACCTCAATTAGTTCAAAAAAAATACCCCCTTCTGCTCCCCCTTCATTAAATTTGCACAATTTATTTTTTTGTTCCTATGCCAAAAGACAACTCCATAAAATCGGTACTTATTGTTGGTTCTGGACCCATTATTATTGGCCAGGCCTGCGAATTTGACTATTCTGGTTCTCAAGCAGCTAGAAGTTTGCGTGAAGAAGGCATAAAAGTGATTTTGATTAATTCAAATCCAGCTACCATCATGACAGACCCAATGATGGCCGATAAAGTTTACTTGTTGCCGCTTACGATCGAAAGTATTGAAAAAATTTTACAGGAAAACGATATTGATGCCGTACTTCCAACCATGGGTGGTCAAACGGCCTTAAACCTTTGTAAAGAAGCCGACGAAATTGGCATTTGGGAAAAATACAATGTGCGCATGATTGGCGTAGACGTTGCTGCCATTGATACTGCCGAAGACCGTGAGAAGTTTAGACAACTCATGGTAAAAATTGGAATGGCTGTGGCACCAAGCCGTGTAGCGAATAGTTTTTTAGAAGGAAAAGAATTTGCACAAGAAATTGGATTCCCACTTGTTATCAGACCTTCATTTACACTCGGTGGAACCGGTGGTGGATTTGTACATACAAAAGATGATTTAGATGCCGCGCTCGAAAGAGGTTTAAAGGCTTCTCCTATACATGAAGTACTAGTTGAAAAAGCAGTTCTTGGATGGAAAGAATACGAACTTGAATTATTACGTGACCAAAACGATAACGTTGTTATCATTTGTACCGTAGAAAATTTAGACCCGATGGGTGTGCATACTGGTGATTCTATTACCGTTGCACCTGCTATGACGCTAAGTGACACTGCATTCCAAGAAATGCGCAACAAAGCTATTTTGATGATGCGTTCTCTTGGTAATTTTTCTGGTGGATGTAACGTGCAATTTGCACTGAACCCTGCTACCGAAGAACTCATTGCGGTTGAAATCAATCCACGTGTGAGTAGATCATCAGCTCTTGCATCAAAAGCAACGGGTTACCCTATTGCAAAAATTGCAGCAAAGCTTGCGATTGGTTATAGTTTAGATGAATTAAAAAATCAGATTACACAAACTACTTCTGCGTATTTTGAACCAGCACTTGATTATGTGATTGTAAAAGTGCCACGTTGGAATTTTGATAAATTTAAAGGCGCTAACGACACACTTGGTTTACAAATGAAGAGTGTGGGTGAAGTAATGGCCATTGGCAGAAACTTTAAAGAAGCGATTCAAAAAGCTTGTCAGAGTTTAGAAAATGAAGCGGTTGGCTTAGGCTACTACGGTAAGAGTCTCATGAAAAGTGAGGACCTTGTTGAATATATTAAAACTCCAAAATGGGACCGTATTTTTAGAATCAAAGATGCACTCATGGCGGGCTCTACTGTTAAATCTATTGCACAAGCAACGGGTATTGACAGATGGTTTTTACACCAGATATTACAAATTTGCAACCTCGAAAAAGAAATTGCAACGCATACATTAGATACCCTTCCAGAAAGCTTATTAAAAGAAGCTAAAAAATGTGGGTTTGGGGACGTACAAATTTCTAAAATCTTACAAGGCGATTGCACCGACGATCAAGTGTACGAAAAGAGAAAAGCATTAGGCATTACAAGAGTCTACAAAATGGTAGATACTTGTGCCGCAGAGTTTGAAGCAAAGACACCTTATTTTTACAGCACTTTTGAAGGATAAAAAATACTTCTTATGAAATTACAAGACATACAAGTACAAAACGAAAAAGAAACACGTGGTGGATTTGGTGAAGGTATTCACGAAATCGGAAAAGAAAATGAAAATGTAGTGGTACTTACTGCAGATTTAGCAGGTTCTTTAAAACTAGGGCCTTTTATTAAAGATTTTCCAAACCGTTTTGTACAAGTAGGTATTGCAGAAGCCAACATGATTGGTATTGCAGCAGGTATGACCATTGGAGGTAAAATTCCATACACCACAACGTTTGCCAATTTTAGCACGGGTAGGGTGTATGATCAAATCAGACAGAGTGTTGCGTATAGCGACAAGAATGTAAAAATTTGTGCTTCTCACGCGGGTCTTACCTTAGGTGAAGATGGCGCAACGCATCAAATATTAGAAGACATTGGACTGATGAAAATGCTTCCAGGCATGACCGTTATTGTTCCTTGCGATTTTAATCAAACCAAAGCAGCTACCAAAGCAATTGCGTCTTATAAAGGCCCAGTGTATTTAAGATTTGGTCGACCAAAATGGCCAAACTTTACTGCGGTAGATGGTAGTGATTTTGTTATTGGTAAAGCACAACAATTATCGGAAGGTACCGACGTAAGTATTTTTGCTTGCGGTCATATGGTTTGGAAAGCGGTTGAGGCAGGACGTATACTAGAAGAAAAAGGATTGAGTGTAGAAGTAATCAATATCCATACCATTAAGCCACTCGACGAAGAAGCTATTATTCGTTCTATTTCAAAAACAAAATGTGCTGTTACAGTTGAAGAACATAATATCATTGGTGGACTTGGTGATAGTGTTGCACAGGTTGCTGCAAAACACTTCCCGATTCCAATCGAATATGTTGGCACCAACGATACTTTTGGAGAAAGTGGAACACCAACTCAACTTCTAACAAAGTACGGACTAGATACACCGTTTATTGTTGCAGCTGCTGAAAAAGTAATTGCTAGAAAATAGTTATTAATTTTTTTTACGGCGCTAGGCGTTCGATTTTCCAAGATGCATCTGATCTGGTATCCGTAGCAGCGTTGTAGTCACTCGTTTCAAGTTTATAACGTATCCGGTCGTGCAAACGGCTCGATCTTCCTTGCCAAAATTCGATACTGGTTGGTTTTACAATGTAGCCACCCCAGTGATCAGGTCTTTCAATAGAATCATTTGCAAAAATGGAACTGTAGCGTTCTACATTTTGTTCTATCACCAACCTATTTTCAATCACTGCACTTTGTGGTGAAGCCCAGGCGCCAATTCTACTAGAAGCAGGGCGAGAATTAAAATAACGGTCACTTTCTTCGGCACTTACTTTTTGAACAGTGCCCTCAATTCTAATTTGTCTTTCTAGTTCTTTCCAGAAAAACACAAGGGCAGCGTTTGGATTTTGAGCTAAATTTTTTCCTTTATCACTTTCGTAATTCGTAAAAAAAATAAAACCATTTGGATTGTAGCCTTTTAAAAGTACGATGCGGGCAGCGGGAACACCAGCAGCATTTACAGTTGCGAGTGTCATGGCATTTACTTCATCAATTTGTGAAGCCACGGCCTCATTCCACCAACGTGTAAATTGATCGATGGGATTTGAAGCCACATCTGCTTCTTCTAATGAAGCCAATTTATAATCTTTTCTAATATCCGCGATTTCATTGCTCATGCTATTTATTTATGCGTTTTCTTCTACTGCTTTAATATGCTTACCAGATACAAAAATATAAACAGCTGGTACCACAAACAAAGTTAAAAATAAAGAGAAGAAAATACCACCCACAATTACAATACCAAGTGGCATTCGACTCGTTGCCGCAGCACCTAAACTAAGTGCAATAGGCAGTGCGCCAAGCGCAGTAGCTAAGCTGGTCATTAAAATAGGACGCAAACGTTGTGAAGCAGCTTCTAATACGGCTTCTTTTTTAGCCAAGCCTTCTATTCTTTTCTTATTCGCAAATTCAACAATTAAAATACCATTTTTGGTTACAAGACCAATAAGCATAATCATACCAATTTGCGAAAATATATTGAGCGTTTGATCAAACATCCATAAACTAATAAGTGCACCCGCAATTGCCAGCGGTACAGTAATCATAATAATAAATGGATCTTTAAAACTTTCAAATTGTCCCGCTAACACCAAGTATATAAGTAAGAGCGCTAATAAAAAAGCAAAGGTAGTATTGGAAGAACTCTCTTTAAAATCACGAGAAGGGCCTCCATAGGAAGTATGAAAACTTTCATCCAACAAACGTTTAGATATTTCGTCCATTGCTTTAACGCCATCTCCAATTGTTTTTCCTTCTGCCAGCGATGCACTAATTGTAGCAGACCTAAAACGGTTGTAGTGATAGAGTGTTGGTGGATTGGAACTTTCTTTCAAATCCACAACAGCAGAGAGTGGAATCATTTCGCCTCGGTTGTTGCGCACATACAAACTTAAAATATCGCTAGGGGTTTGTCGGTCATTTAAAGATACCTGCGAAATAACATCATACTGCTTACCTTTCATGGTAAAATAAGCTAGTCTTCTACCACTAAAGGCGCTAGATACTACATCTGCAACGTCAGAAATAGACAACCCTAAGTCTTTGGCTTTTATTCTGTCAATAGTAAGTTGAAGTTCAGGCTTACTAAACTTTAAATTCACATCTACGTTTTGAAAAGTTTTGTCTTTTCTAGCTTCTTCCAAGAATTTAGGAATAATCGCTTTTATTTTTTCAAACTCTAAATTTTGTAAAATAAGTTGAACAGGCAGGGCACCACGCGAACCAAATCCCACAGAAATAGTTTGTTCTTCTACTGGAAAAATTCTGGCATTGTTAAACTGAGGTAATTTTTTAGTCACTGCTTTCACAATATCACTTTGTGATCTTTTTCGATCTTCCGGATCAACGAGCGCAATTCTTGCAGTACCGCCATTCACCCCTCCATTTCCACTAAACCCTGGTATCGAAGCAAAGACAAATGATTTTTCTGGAATAGAATCCGATAAATAATCGGTAAGGCCTTTTGCTACATCATTCATATAATTAAACGATGCGCCCTCAGGTCCCGTCATTTGAAAACGAATGCTGCTTCTATCTTCTAGCGGAGCTAGTTCAGATGGTAAATTCTTTCCAACAAAATAAATAGCACCTAAACAAAATACCACAATAACCCACGCAATCCATCTAACCCTAACAAAAGCCGCTAATAATCGCTTGTAGCCATTTTCCATACCTCTAAAAAACGGCTCTGTTTGCTCGTAAAATTTGCCATGTCCTGCACCCTTTTTAGTTAAGAGTACATTTAATACCGGTGTAATGGTTAATGAAACAAAAGCAGAAATTAAAACTGCTGCTGCCACTGTAATTCCAAATTCTCTGAATAAACTCCCTACAAACCCTTGTAAGAAAATAACGGGTAAGAACACAACAGCAAGTGTTATAGAGGTAGAAATTACAGCAAAAAATATTTCTTTACTACCCTCTAATGCCGCTCTTCTAATAGGTAATCCAAGTTCTAATTTTCTAAATATGTTTTCGGTTACTACAATACCATCATCCACCACTAGTCCTGTTGCAAGTACAATACCAAGTAGCGTTAATACATTGATAGAGAACCCAAAACTATACATGATAAAAAATGTAGCAATCAGTGAAATAGGAATGTCAATGATTGGGCGAATTGCAATTAACCAGTTTCTGAAGAAAAAGAAAATAACGAGTACCACAAGTGTAAATGAAATAAGCAGGGTCTCTTCTACTTCTTTAATGGCTCTTCTAACATTTTTTGTTTGGTCAATCAATGGTGTAAATTCAAAATCACCTTTTTCATTTTTTTTGATTTCTTCTACACGCTTATAAAACTCATCTGCAATTTTAATATAGTTGGCACCAGGCTGCGGAGAAATAATAACACCCACGCCGTTAATGCCATTTAATTTCCAACTATATTCTTCTTGCTCTGGACCAATTTCAACTTTTGCGATGTCTTTTAAACGAATGATACCGGCCTCATTTTCAACAATGATTAAATTCTTAAAATCATCTTCGGTTTGTAATTTGCCCAGCGCTCTAATGGTTAATTCTGTTTTATTTCCATAGAGTTTACCTGATGGAATCTCAACATTTTCTCTATTGAGCGCCGTTCTAAAATCTGAATAGGTTAGGTTAAATGCATTTAGCTTATTGGGGTCAATCCAAATGCGCATAGCAGGACGCTTCTGACCAAAAATGCTAACCGAACTAACTTCCGGAATTGTTTGAAATCTTTCTTGTAGTACATTTTCTGCGTATTCACTAAGTTCCATAAGGCCCTTAGTTTTACTTTGTACGGCCATCAGTAAAATAAAATCACTACTCGCATCAGACTTACTTACAACAGGTGGTGCATCAATGTCTTGAGGTAAATTTCTGGTGGCCTGGCTCACTTTATCTCTAACATCATTGGCAGCGGCCTCTAAATCCTGATCCACTTCAAATTCAATGCTAATATTACTAGAACCGTTATTACTAGAAGAATTAATGGTTTTAATACCCGGAATACCATTAATTGATTTCTCTAATGGTTCTGTAATTTGACTTTCAATAATATCTGCATTGGCACCTGCGTAGGAAGTACGCACATTAACAACAGGAGGATCAATGGCCGGATATTCACGAACCGATAAAAAATTATACCCAACAACGCCAAATAAAATGATGAGTAAATTCATCACTGTGGCAAGGATAGGTCGTTTGAGGGCTAGTTCAGAAATATTCATAATTAGTCTAGCGTTGCAATGTCACTTAATAATTTTACACTTCTTACTTTAACCGGTGAATTTGGTTTCACAAACAACACACCACTCACAGCAATACTATCCCCAACAGACAAGCCTTTTACAATTTGCACAAGGCCTTCATTTCTTTCTCCTGTTTCCACTTCAACAAGCTGTCCAACACCATCTTTAACAACCACTACTTTTTTAACAGTTGATTCTGGGATAATACAATTGGATGGAATTAAAATACTATTAGCAGGTGCAGTAGCATCAATAGATATTTTTACAAAAGCACCCAAATTAAATGATTGCCCTTTTAATACAGCGCGCACTTTTAAATTCCTGGTGGTTGCATTGACAAGCGGCTCTGTGGCTATAACAACTGCGTCCGCTTTTGTTTTATTATCAGAAGATTGAACGTGAACAACAGCGCCTTTTTTGATTTTTTGCGCATAAAATTCAGGAACCGAAAAATCAATTTTCAGTTGATTCACCTGCTGAATAGTTGTTATAACAGTAGCAGGTGTAAGATAGGCACCCATACTTATCATGCGAAGTCCGAGTGTACCAGCAAAAGGTGCTTTAATTACTGTTTTGTCTAGCTGCGCTTGCAACACTGCTAGATCTGCTTTTAATGTATTTACTTGGTTGAGCACGACGTCATAATCTGCCTGATTGATACCACCAATAGACAATAATTTTTTAAGTCTGGTTTCATTTTTTTGTGCGAGATCTAATTGCACATTAATTTTTTGTTGAGACGCTTTTAAATCAGCATCATTAATACGGGCTAGAACAGTACCTGCGGCAACACTCGCTCCTTCTGGAATTTGTAAAAATGTGACGCGACCGCTCACTTCCGATTGAATGGTTGTCATTTCATTTGGAAGGACCGACCCATTCACTTCAATTTGTTTATTGATTTTTTGATTAGAAGCAATAATAACATCTACGATAGCGGCTTTAGGCCCACCATCTTTTGGTTTTTTTTCTTCGGGTTTACCTTTACAGGCTACGAGTGCAAAAAGGAGCACTACGGGTAGAGAACATCTTTTCAAAGTATTCATTTTAAGAACCTTAAAGGTAAATTATTTGCCCAATAATTAGAGCAAAACCTAATTAGAACGGGGCCTACCTCCTATCTTCTGAAAAAACCAATCTGATTGATTGTACCTGTACTGGGTGAGGTTGTATTTATAGACATTTTCCTTTGTGGAAATACTTAAAAGGTAACCTGTTCCTTTAATGGACCCTTCACTTTTGGTGCGTATGGTTAATTGATGGTAGTCTTTGGATGTAATATTAACCCTGAAATCATGTTTTTTATCGGTGAGCACGAGGTTTTCTTCTAGTACCTGGCCGTCAACTAATACCACTAGGGTATCATGGTCAAGAACCCCGGTTTCTACAATTGAAACATCGATATAAAAAGATTTGGTAAGGATGGTATCAAAATTACTTGTTGAGGGTGCCCAATTTTCTATTTCGGTTATGCCGCTAGGACTAAATTTGACAGCATCATTCCACTCAATGAGTAGTTCGGGATTAACATTGACAGATTGTATGCTTGGTTGAAAACTAAATTTTCCCAACCTGCTTTTTCCAAATGGACTCTCCCAAATACCACTAAAAACAACACTTGTATCGGTAAAAATAAAATTACCATGAAGATCAAATAAACTAGGCGTGTGTTCTGTTTCATTAACCAAACAACGAACTGCTTTTGCGTAGTAAGCATATTTTTGGGTGGGTTTAGCGGATAGATAAAATAAATACGCGCTTAATTTTTTTTGATCGGCACTAAACGTTGTGAGCACTGCCATCATTTGACCAGCAGTATCTACAATTTCTAGTTTAGCTTTGGTATACGTCCTCGATTTTGATAGTGACATAGAGCCCGCATACATAGGTGGGACATTGACAATGCGACCGGCCTGCGCGTCTACTCGAATACGAGGTTCTGAATCTATTTCTCTAACACCATCGGGCTCAAACACAATGGCACCATACCATACGCCGGTTTTATTTTGCGCAGACAATCCAACAAATAAAAAACAAAAAAAGAGGGTAATAAAAAAACGCATGGCGATAAAGATAATTAATCATCTCGACGGCGTAAACTACCCCTGTAAGAATTTTTGGTTCTGCGGTAAATTTCTAGTTGCTTTTCTATGTAATAACCGAATTCCAAATCATTCATTTTTGTAACGAGTTCGTAAGGTGGTCTAAAACGAACCATAAACGTATCTAATTCAGGCGATTTTAACAGTGTAATTTTTCGAACAAACGCCTTACTAAATCTGTAGTTGACATATTTTTCTTGCTCTTGATCGATGAGTCTTCTTTGTAAAAATTCCATGTTTTGGTTGCGCTTGAATCTAAACATGTTGATGATGGCTTCTAAATCAAATCCAACCGTTAATCCACCAGGATTGTAATTGGGATTGGATGTTAAACCAAGACCCGGTTTTTTAAAATTAAAGGCTTTGGCATTGTCAATTCTATTTTGAATAGAATCATACTTATAATAATTATTACGCACTTTCACTTCGGGCAAATCAGTAGCCTTTACATGAATCATAATATTAAAATTGTCCAAATTAGAAATGGTATCAACAGGGTATTTCATGGTGTTTTTACCAATCATAGAAAACCAAATAGAATCTGTTTTTAACACTGTAACAATATACCTTCCTGCCGAATCGGTAATGCCTCCCCTTCCAGAAGTGGAGCGCACGGCTACGGCTTCTAATGGATTGCGGGCGGTTAAATCATAGACAGTTCCTGCAACGGTTACATACTGCGCGTACCCTTTGGGCAATTGACCTAGTAATAGGCAAAAAACAATAATAAAAGGGAGTAACCTTCGCTTCAAATGCAGCAGTTTTAAATGTAATATTATAACAGTACGCGCAGATTACCGCATTTGAAGCTATAATTTAACTAGTTTTTATTGAAGTAATACACCTAGTAAAAAAATAGCAGCCACAATAAGGGGTGCTGGTATTTTATTGATGCGAAGTAGTGAAACAGTACCTACAACAACCATCCACTGTATCCACAAATAACTTGCAGCAGCAGGATCCGAAAAATGATCTTTCATTAAATAAGCTGTGGCGCCAAATAAAATACCGGCAACCGCTGCATTGATGCCTTCTAATGATCTAAAAATGACAACATAACGCTTTACATAAGTCCATACAGGAAAAAAGAAAAGCACTAAAAAAGCACTCGGCAAAAAAATACCAATAGCACCAATTATAATTCCGAGTATTTGCGCCGAAACTCCTTCCGATCGCATGGTCATGCCACCCGAAAATGCTGCAATAGAAAATACAGGACCTGGTATCGCTCTAACAATACCTGATCCCGTTAAAAAATCGGCTTGGTTCATTTTTAGAACCTCGCGTTTATTATCGATGATACGTTTAGAAGCCGGTCTTGTTACATACTGCTCGTAAAGTAATGGCATGAGTACATCACCCCCACCAAATACCAAACTTCCATTTCTATAATTGTGCTCAAACAAATTAAAAATCTTTCGGTTCTCCCAGTTGTTGCGCGTTGCTGTTTCCGATAAATAACCTGCTAGCGCAAAGCATGCAACAAATAAAAATAAACTACCCCACTTAAATTTTTTTAGCGGCTTTTCTTTTTCAGGAATTCTTTTATCACTAAAATTTGTTGCGATTCCAGAAACAACAATTAAAGCAGGAAAGACCCACGGTGTTTTAAAAAATAAAAATGTAGCAGCAGCACCTACTATTAAGATCACACGTGTAATGGTATTATGAACAGCAATGTTTAAAATTTTTAACGCCGAATAAGCAATAAACCCAATGGCCATGGGTCTAATAAATTTAAACGCTCCAATCACCTGATTTTTATCTTCAAAATAATTGAGTATAAATGAAAGTCCGCCCATAAGAGCACAAGCAGGCGTTATCCAAATAAGTAATGTTAACACCGCTAATGTATAGCCACCTCGTTTATACCCAATCAGCGCCAATGTTTGTGTTGAAGAGGCGCCGGGCAAGAGTTGACAAAAACCATTGTACTCCATAAGTTCCGCTTCGGTAACATCTCTGCGGCGATGCACAAAAGTTTTCATCATCATACCGAGGTGACCTTGCGGCCCACCAAAAGCTGTTAAGCTATGCCAAACAACGGCCCGTAAAAATGGTATATGACGAAGTAAAGCCAAGGTTATTTTTTTAATCCAATTTCGCGAAGCCTTTCATCTAAATACTCACCAGCAGTAGCATCGGCATAGGCTTTTGGATGTGCTTCATCTATGCAACTTTCTAAACACGCTAAACTCATTTCACTTTTGGGATGTAAGAAAAATGGCATCGAAAAACGACTCGTATGCCAGTGCTCTTTTGGTGGATTTACCACTCTATGTGTCGTACTTTTTAATTTATTATTGGTAAGCCTTTGTAACATATCGCCAACATTCACCACAATTTGTTCCGGGAGTGAAGTAACACCAACCCAATCGCCCCCCTTCGTTAATATTTGTAGCCCATCGGCAGAAGCGCCCACTAACAAGGTAATTAAATTAATGTCTTCATGCTGCTCTGCACGGATTGCAGATTTTGGTTCATGAGTAATGGGCGGATAATGAATGCAACGCAAAATAGAATTGCCTTCTTCGATATGCGCATCAAAAAAATGTTCCTCAAGATGTAAATAAATGGCAATGGCTTGTAACAATGCTTTACCACTTTTTTCAAAATTTCGGTACGCTTCTAGTAAAGTATGATTGAAGGAAGGAATTTCTGCAACAGCTACATTATCTGGATATTCCCATTTTAATGGATGATCGGATGGAACTGTTTGTCCGTACTGAAAAAACTCTTTTAAATCTGGTGCTTCACTTCCTTTGGCATGCTCAGTTCCAAAACTTGTATAGCCGCGTTGACCCGCAAGTCCTTCTATTTGATAGGTTAGTTTTTTCTCTAGGGGCAACGAAAAAAACTGCTGTACCTGATCGTACTGAGCAGTAATTAGCGCGTCTGGAATTCCATGATTTTTTACGGCTACAAAACCAACTGTTTCGTAGGCTTCCCCAAGGGCTTTTACAAAAGAGGCTTTTTTGGAAGCGTCGCCACTCAAAAAATCTGCTAAATCAACTACTGGTATAGACATAAATAGGCATTTAGAATACACTAACAACGCTTTTTTAATAAATCTTATTGCCGTAAAGCAGCCCAGAATTGTTTAATTTTGTCTTATCTATGATCAAACATACCCCCACAAACCTAATCGCAATCATTGCGCTGGCATTATTTGCATCTAGTTGCAGTAACAGCTATCAAAAATTAACGTCCAACTATCAAATTACTAAAGCGCCAGAAGGGCCCAACTACAATGATCTCAGTTACTGGGCTGCACACCCTGCTATTCATGATCCATCTGATAGTGTGCCGGCTCCACTTTTAGGCTCCTACCAAAAAGACAGTGCTGTTGATGTATTTTTTATTCACCCTACCACTTATTTAGGAACTGAAAAACCATTTGGCATGAACGCCGATATTTCAGATGCACTACTAGCAGCAAAAACCGATTATAGTCCGGTGCTTTACCAAGGTAGTTTGTTTAATGTCGCTGGTAGATTATTTGCGCCACGGTATCGACAAACGCATATCAGTGCCTACTTTCCATTAACAGCATCGGACACGACACTTGCTATTGCCGCTTTTGAACTAGCCTATCAAGATGTAAAAGCAGCCTTCGAATATTATTTAGTAAATGAGAATAAAGGAAAAGCCATTATCATTGCTTCGCATAGTCAGGGTACTACGCATGGCATTAGATTAGTGAAAGAGTTTTTTGATGGCAAGCCACTTCAAAAACAATTAGTGGCCGCTTATTTAGTAGGTATTCCCGTAAATCCAAAAATATATACCTCTATCAAGCCTTGTGATACACCAAAGCAAACGGCTTGTATCTGTAGTTGGAGAACTTACAAGGAAGGTTATACGCCACCATTTATTCAAAATGAAAAATTTGAGGTGATTGTTACCAATCCGCTCACATTTAATAAGTCTATACCAAGTGTTTCTTGGGAAGCCAATAAAGGCGGGGTGCTTACCAATTTTAATAAACTAGCAAAAGGCGTTGCAGAAGCTAAAATAACGGACAAAGTTTTATGGACTGCGAAGCCAAAAATGTTTGGAAGTTTCCTCGTTAAAAATCCAAACTATCACATCGGGGATTACAATTTGTATTACGTTAACATAAGAGAAAATGTGATAGAAAGAATGAAGGCCTATAAAAATGAACAGCACTAATTGCCAAAAACGCTTAAAAATTTAATGCGCATTATTTTTAGTTGTTCTAGGCTGTAATCATTGTCACTAAGTTCTTGTTGCGCTACTTCCAAGGAAGCCGTTTCACAACTTTTAAAATAGTCAATGATATCCTCTTGATCGTAATCATCTAGCCATTCATCAATGGCATAATCTAAATTAAGCTTGGTGCCACTAGCTGCAATGGTTTCCATTTCTTCTAGTAATTCATCGAGCTTTAACCCTTTGTTTTTAGCAATGGTTTCGAGTGGGATTTTTTTATCTACATTTTGAATAATGTAAATTTTATTGTTGGCTTTATTGGCCACACTCTTCATTACAAATTCGTCAGGCTTTACAATATCATGCTCCTCTACATAGGCTGCAATCATGTCCACAAAAGGCTTTCCGTATTTTAGAGCTTTCCCTTTACTCACTCCCTGGCACCTTTCTAGTTCTTCAAGTGTGGTTGGAAAAAGGGTGGCCATATCTTGGAGCGAACTTTCTAGGAAAATAATAAATGGAGGCAAGCTCTTCTTTTTCCCTTCGGTTTGACGAAGCTCTTTAAGCATCTGAAAGAGTTTCTCATCTGCAGCGGCGCCACCTTGTGCAGCTCCATCATCATCATCGGCGTTGGCATCTTCAAATAAATTGTTGAGTACAATTTTGAAGCTGCTTGTTTTCTTTAAAAACTTTTTACCCTTGTCTGTTAATTTTAAAAGACCATATTCTTCAATGTCTTTTTGAATTAAATTTTCAAGGAGCATTTGTCTAATAAGACTATTTAAAAAGTGTGCGTCTTTGTCTTTGGCAATTCCAAATTCAGGTAATCCATCATGTCTGAACATTGAAATTTGTGGCGTTAAATGACCACGCACCATATTCACCACATAATCTGCCACAAAGCGCTCATCAAGTGCCGCTACGACTTTTAATATTTTTACAACTTCATCTTTGGCTTCAATAAGTTCCTTTGGATTTTTACAATTATCGCAGTTACCACAGTTTTGTGTTGGCCACTCTTCACCAAAATAATGAAGCAATACTTTTCTTCTACACACACCACTCTCTGCGTATGCAACGGTTTCGTCTATGAGTTGATTGCCCACTTCACGCTCGCTGAGTGGCTTGTCGCGCATGAGGTGCTCTATTTTTGAAACGTCTTTATGAGAATAGTAAAGTACACAAATACCTTCTAGTCCATCACGTCCTGCTCTACCGGTTTCTTGGTAATAGTTTTCGATGGATTTTGGAATATTAAAGTGTATAACAAACCTAATATCTGGCTTATCAATACCCATGCCAAACGCAATGGTAGCAACGATTACCTGTACATCTTCTTGTAAAAATTGGTCTTGTCTTTCGGCTCTTAATTTTTGATCAAGACCGGCGTGGTAAGCCACCGCTTTAATGTTATTGGCTACTAATAATTCTGCTAACTCTTCGGTGGTTTTGCGGTTTAGGGTATAAATAATTCCACTCTTTCCTTTATGCTGTGAAATAAATTTTACGATATGCTTAACCGTATCTTCCTTTTTTATTTTAGGTTGAATTTCATAAAATAAATTAGACCTATTGAAGGAAGAAACAAAAATATTAGCGTCGCGTAAACCTAAGTTTTTAACAATATCACTTTGCACTTTTGGTGTAGCCGTTGCTGTTAAAGCAACAACTGGCACCGATGGATTAATAATGTCCATCATTTCTCTTAAACGTCTGTACTCGGGTCTAAAATCATGTCCCCACTCGGAAATACAATGCGCTTCATCTACAGCAAAAAAGGAGATTTTAAGGTCACTAAAAAAATCAAGATTTTCTTGCTTGGTTAATGTTTCGGGAGCTACATATAAAAGTTTGGTTTTGCCATCTAGCAAATCATCTTTTACAATTTTTATTTGACCCTTATTTAAAGAAGAATTTAAAAAGTGTGCAACTTCGTCATTTTCACTATATCCGCGTACCAGATCTACCTGATTTTTCATGAGAGCAATAAGTGGAGATACTACAATGGCGCAACCTTCTTGTAAGAGTGCTGGTAATTGGTAGCATAAACTTTTACCTCCGCCGGTTGGCATGATCACGAATGTATCTTTACCGCTTAATAAACTGGTAATTGCTTGCTCTTGTGTGCCCTTAAACTCTCTAAATCCAAAATATTTTTCGAGGCCGCCGTAAATGTCAAAATTACTAGGGTCTACCAGGGTGCTGGCCTGTCTAGGGCCTTTTATTTTTGCGGGCGCCTTTTTAGGGGCTGCTTTTGTTACTGTTTTGGTGGTTTTGCTACTTATTTTTGCCATTTCTCATCTGTATTTCCTTCATAATCAACTAACAACGGATAATTGTACTTTGTTTAAGTTAATCCTTTTTTTTGAAAGGATGGCGAAGTTAACAAAGAATGACCTGAATACGCGTGCTTTCATGTTAAAGTTTACCTTTGCAAAGCATGAAAAACGCAATAGTAGAAACCGCTTTAAAAACCGTTCAATTAGAGGCAAAGTCAATCGCAGACCTGGCCGCCTTTTTAGACGCTTCTTTTGTTGAAGCCATTGAACTCCTTAATCATTGCAAGGGCCGATTGGTTTTTAGTGGCATTGGAAAAAGTGCACTGATTGCACAAAAAATTGTAGCTACACTTAATTCTACGGGAACACCGTCTTTATTTATGCATGCCGCCGACGCCATTCATGGTGATTTAGGAACGGTACAAAAAGACGATATCGTTTTAATTATTAGCAAAAGTGGTGAGAGTCCAGAAATTAAAGCCCTGGTTCCGTACATTAAAAACTTTGGCAATAAACTTATAGGTATTGTGGGCAATACATCAAGTTATTTGGCTACCCAGTCGGACTTTATTTTAAACACGTCAGTTAGTGCCGAAGCATGTCCTAATAATTTAGCGCCAACAAATAGTACCACTGCTCAACTAGTAATGGGCGATGTTATTGCGGTTTGCCTCATGCAATTAAAAGGCTTTACCAGTGCCGATTTTGGAAAATTTCATCCAGGTGGTAATTTAGGTAAGCGTTTATTTTTAAAAGTTGCAGATCTCACTAACACAGATTTTAAACCAACGGTTGCACTTAATACCCCTTTAAAAAATGTGATTATTGAAATCACTAAACATAGATTGGGTGTTGCAGTTGTAATTAACAATGGGCAAATTGCAGGTGTGATTACAGATGGTGATTTAAGACGCATGTTGGAAAAAACGGTACAGATAGAAAATATTACTGCTTCAGATATTATGTCACACACCCCCCAATTAATTGATCATCAAACCCTTGCAGTAGCAGCAATTGATAAGATGAAGCAACATGAAATTAGCCATTTGGTTGTTACAAAAGAAGGCGGCTACCATGGCATTTTACATATCCACGAACTTATAAAAGAGGGACTTATTTAGTTATGAATAAACACCATTACGTAGCCATTATGGCTGGTGGGATTGGCAGTAGGTTTTGGCCTATGAGTAGAACTGCATACCCGAAACAATTTTTAGATATTTTACATACCGGAAAATCATTGATACAATGGACTTTTGAAAGGTACAAGGCTTTTATACCCCTAGAAAATATCTACATCGTTACTTCGGAAGAATATGTATCTATTGTTAGGGAACAATTACCTGAACTTCCCGCAGAAAATATTTTGGCAGAGCCTTCTAGAAAAAATACAGCTGCATGTATTGCCTATATTTCTTGTAAGCTACTACAAAAAGATCCAGAAGCTTCTTTAATTGTTGCGCCTTCCGATCATATGATTTTAGATGCAGAACAGTTTAGAGAAACCACGAGCAAAGCACTTGAATTCGTAAATCATATTAAATCCCTTGTTACACTTGGTATTAAGCCAACGCACCCTAACACGGGATATGGTTATATTCAACACGATACATTAGAAGCTGCCAGTGGCATCTTTAAAGTAAAAACATTTACCGAAAAACCAGACCTAGAACTTGCTAAAACATTTATTAGCAGTGGTGACTTTTTATGGAACGCCGGTATTTTTGTTTGGAAAGTAGCTCAAATTGTAAAAGCATTTGAACTTTTTCAACCAGAAATGTTTGAACTATTTGATGCTGCAAAAGACAAGTTTAATACCCCACAAGAAAAAGATGCCATCAATACAATATATCCACTCTGCGTCAATATTTCTATTGATGTTGCTATCATGGAAAAAGCAGACAATGTATATGTGATACCATCATCATTTGGGTGGAGCGATTTAGGTACCTGGAATAGCGCTTATGATAATTTAGAAAAAGATTATCTAGGCAACGCAGTAGCGTCTGATAATGTGATTGTAATTGATGCCACAAAGTGTATGGTGGCAGGTCCCGCAAATAAACTGATGGTATTGCAAGGTCTCGATGATTTTATTGTAGTAGATTCGGAAGACGCTTTGCTCATTTGTAAAAAAGACAAAGAACAATCCATTAAAGAATACGTTGCCGAAGTAAAACGCAATAAAGGTGACAAATATTTATAAACCATAATAGTAATGCATGTCTAATTTAAAAACAGTTATCACAGGATCCGGATCTTATATACCTCCAAGTGTTAAAAAAAATACTGATTTTACCAATCATCGTTTTTTTACAGAAAATGGAGAAGCGATAGAAACCCCTTCCTCAGAAATTGTTGAAAAATTTAAAGACATTACAGGTATTGAAGAAAGACGCTATACCAGTTCAGACGTGAATGCATCTGATATGGCTACCATCGCTGCAAAAAAAGCAATTGAAGATGCAGGGCTTGATCCAGAAACGCTAGATCAAATTATTGTAGCGCATAATTTTGGAAACGTTTTAGATAAAACCATTCAAACAGACGTTTTACCTGCACTTGCATCTAGGGTAAAGCACGATTTGGACATTAAAAATCCTAATTGTGTGGCTTACGATATATTATTTGGTTGCCCAGGATGGATACAAGGTGTAATTCAAGCAGATGCCTTTATAAAATCAGGGATGGCAAAAAAATGTTTGGTAATTGGCGCCGAAACATTAAGCCGTGTGGTGGATGATTATGATAGAGACAGTATGATTTTTAGTGATGGCGCAGGCGCGACCATTTTAGAAGCCAAAGAAGACACAACTGCTGGTATTTTAGCAGCCAGTGTTCAAAGCCATTGCAATGATGAAGCCTATTATTTATATATGGGCAAATCGAATAAACCAGACAGCGATCCTAGTGTGCGTTATATTAAAATGAAGGGCCGTAAAGTATATGAGTATGCCATGAAAAATGTGCCCATCGCCATGAAAGAATGCCTTGAAAAAGCAGGTGTGCACGTGAGTGAGGTGAAACAGTTTTTTCTCCACCAAGCCAACGAAAAAATGGACGAAGGATTTATTAAAGCGCTTTTTAAATTGTACGGCATCAAAGAAATACCTGCGCATATTATGCCTATGAGCATACACAAACTGGGTAACAGCTCTGTTGCTACAATCCCTACTTTGTATGATTTGGTAAATCACGGACAACTAGAAAATCACAGCCTACACAAAGGAGACATTGTTTTATTTGCCTCTGTTGGAGCAGGTATGAATATCAACGCAGTTTGTTATAGAATGTAATTGATTAGTCTCTAATCATTGTAACCATTCCTTTTCTGAGAAGTAACTTACCATCTGCATCTACACATGCGATAGTCCATGCATAACTTTCAAGTGGTGCTTGTTTTCCATTTACAAGTCCGTTCCAACTTTCCTTGAGGTCATTAGTTTCAAAAATGAGTTTACCCCAACGATCATAAATTCGAAAGTAATTGAGTTTGGCGATATTAATATAGAATGGCAAAAGAACATCATTGGCACCATCTGAATTTGGACTGAAGGCAGTTGGTACAAATACATCAGACTTATCAAATACCCATACTTCTTGTTTGTCATTGATAACACAACCACTCGAATCTTTAATTGTAATCGTGTAATTGATTTTGTTTGGATCTAATAAAGTGTATTTGGCATTTGGACTTTGTTGATTAGGCCCAGTTAAGCCAATATTTGGCGACCATACATAAGACTTCCCTCCAGGGGCACCAACAAGTTTTAAGGTTCTATTTCGTGTAGCTCTTACCAACGGATATATCATTGAAGCCCTTGGAATTGTAACAGTCACTTGCTTTACAATAGTATCTTTCGATTGCGTACATACAGAACTAGCCACAATTAATCTAACGCTGTAACGACCGGCTAAACTATACGTATGCGAAGGATTTATTTGTGTACTAAAATTACCATCACCAAAATCCCATCCAATTACAGTATAGTTGCTCTCGCCTTTACTAGGTAACGTTTTATTAGTGAATTGTATTGGTAGATTGATACAATTATCCGTAAAATTAAAGTCGGCGGCTGGTTTTCCAAAAATTGTAATCGACTTGGTTTTACTAGACAACAAACAACTACTATCTCCTTTTAATGTGAGTGTAACATTATAAACACCTGCTATCTTATAAACATGGCTTGGATTTTCTAGCGTAGAACTATTTCCATCTCCAAAGTCCCAGAATATTTTAGAGAACGCTTTGCTTCCATAACCAAATTGACTATTGTTTAAAAAGAATGTTGCTGCACCCTCACATGAGTTTGTAGCCACAAAATCAACAACTGCTGGACCTATAACTATTACACGCTTGTAGGCTTTTTTAGAAACAATACCATTGGCATCTTTCACGTACAACGAAACCCAATAAATACCAGGCCGCTTATAGGTATATGAAACCTGAGCGCCACTAGCTGTTACACCATCACCAAAATCCCAGAAGCGATCTGTAATTCTTGCAGATTTTGAGATGGATTTATCTGTAAATACAAATGCAGCATTGCCAGAGCAATCTATACTATCACTTCTATCAAAATCAGCAACAATAGAAGGAAGTGTCTTAAATAAAATTGTTGCAGTATCAGCAGCACAGTTGTATAAGCTTCCAACGATTAACTGCACGAGTAAACTATCATCACTATTTATGATGGTAAATGGATTACTATATCTGTCAAATGTGGTAGCGATTGTAGCGCGCGAAACAGGGTGTAAAACACGCCAGGTGTATGCTCCATTTATATTTGGATAGTCTACGGCTAGCAAATTATTTTGTCTAGTAATATTAAATGGCGCATCTGCGACAGTAGTTCCAGCTAAAATAATGGCTCGAGGCTTTGCATGAACAACAAAAGTTTGTACTAAAGAATCAGAACAGCCAAATCTATTGCGCGTAATCAGTTTTACATCATATAAACTGTCTGCAGTTCCAGTATTTGTGAAATTAAATTGAGGTGCTACCAAATTATATCTTGCAAATAGAGTACCCGCACTGATTTGTTGCAAAGCACTTCTTTTTGTAATGATCCACTCATACGAGCCGGTTGATAACGCATCACCATTACCTAGGGTTGAAGTATTAGAAATATCAAATTTCCATACTGCACAACTATCCATTCTAGCATATACAAATTTGGCTTGCGGTTTAGGATAGAGTGTAAATTGAACACTAGCTGTATCAAAACATCCAAAAGATGTGGTATCTAGTACCTTTATCTGGTACCCTATAGATTGCTGCGTTAAGTTATCTGCTAGTATAAACCTCGCTATATTATTATTTATTGAAATAGTTGGCGTTGGTGCATTTGGTGAATTTGCAGACCATGACCATACACTGCTTTTAATACTAGCCATATTTGAGGCAGTGGCAATAAAATTAGCATTTCCACAATTGGCTAAGCCATTGAGTACAATACTACTACTAGGTCTTGGATGTACACGAAGGTTAACAACAGTATCAGCCATACATCCATCAGTAGTGGTAATCATTAATTTTATCTCATACACAGAATCAACCAATGACGTATTATCCGGAATACGGAAACTAGGTTGTGCAGCAGTACCTGAACTTACTGCCGCAAAAGTATTTACAGATCCGGTATTGCGAATTGACCAAGTATACTGTGGTATTCCTTTAGCAATAGATACATTGCTAACACGAATTGTCAAATCTTTTGAAGAACATATAGTATTACCACCCACTAACGAGAATATAGGTTTTGGAGCAGATTGTACAAGAATTAATTTTTGAATAGAATCTTTACAGCCTGTTGCACTTGTTACAATTAATTGAACCAAGTATACCGAGTCTACTAATGAATTTGAGTTTGACAACCAAAATCTAGGATTGGCTTCTACCGTTGATTGTAGCCCATTGTTTATTTTCCACTGATATGTTAAGCCAGTCGTATTATTGATAGCACCAATAAATGATTGATTATTTATCGTTACCGCTGCAGATTTACAAATCTTTGAAATACCTGTTGTGTCAAAATTAGCAACAGGATTTGCAAGTGTATTTACAACTTGAACCAAAGAATCGGAAGCACAACCAGAATTAGCAATAGCAACCAATTTAAATGTATACGCTTGACCTGACTTGTTGGCTACAAATGTATTTGGAACTTGACTTGTGCTAAATAAGCTATCATTTACATACCATTTAAAAGTATCGGCATATAAACTTGTATTTGCAAAGCTGATGTTTAAAGGAGCACAACCATTCGAAGGCGAAGCGGTAAATAAAGATTTTGGCGTTGGTAAAATATAAATATTTTTTGTCAGCGAACTAACACATCCAGAAATTAATGTGGTTGCCTCTAGTGTGACTGTATACTTTTTGATACCTACTTGAGAAGCCGATGTTGTAAAATTATGGGTATACCCTGTTTCGTTTGTAGATACGACAACTCCATCAATAAGCCACTTATAGGTTACAGCACCCTGCCCTGCATAGGTTGTACTATTTGTAAATGTAACAGATTTTGAAGGCCCGCAATACATAGAGTCGATAGGTGAAAAATCAACGATTGCAGAAGTTGTAACGGTCACAGGTTTTTGTAAAGTATCTGGACATCCATTTGGATGATAAGCAATCATTGCCACTTTGTAGCTTCCCGGTTGTACAAAAGTAAAGCTACTGTTGTAACCGGCTCTATTACCAATAATCACGTTGTTGTTATCGGTATAATACCAACTTACAGAAGCAAAATCGGATGGCGTACTGTACGTATTATAAACAAACGGCGCGCAATTTATTAGATTATTATTTGAAGCAAATTGCGCCTGCACTGTAGGTAATATGGTTACGGTAATTGTTTCCGTTACAACACACCCTCTTGCAGTTAACGTAAATGTATACGGAACTACAATAGGAGCAGCAGTTGTATTAATGAGTATTTCTTTTATAGTATTTCCATTACTACTATTAGCAGGATTTTGAATGCCAGCAATAGCAGCTCTACTCCAGCTAAATGAAGTGTTAACGACCGTACTTTGTGCTTCATAATTAAATACACTATTGGTACAAATAGCAGGAACCGTTATGATAGAGCTTAAACGCGGCTTGGGTTTTACTTCTACACTAATAGTAAAAATATTTCCAGAACAATTACCCGATAAAGGTGTGATGGTGTAAACAGCCGTTTGCTCCGTGTTGGTTGGATTGGTTAGGGTGCCAAAAATAAAATTTTGATTGGTCCCTGCTGCCGAACCTGTAATCGTTCCAGATAAATTTGGAAGCGGCCAACTAAATGTTGAACCGGCAGGTATAATAGTAGTGCCAGTAAAAGTTGCAGGTGTTAAACTAAATGAACCTTCACTACAAATAGACACCAGCTGATTGGGTACCGTTACTTTTGGATTGATGGTAACTGTTACTGTAAATGGACGACCAAAACATGCTCCATTTGAACCAGAAATTGGAGTAACCGTATAAACAACTGTTTGAACAACGCTCGTTAAATTGGTAAGCACCTGAGATATAGATACTTGAGGAACAAGCTGATTTTGTTGTCCACTTACATTTGGATTAGCGGCAACCGTCCATGTGTATCTTGTGTTTGGAGGAACAATATTTGCATTCACGCCGCCATCTACAGGAATCGTTGTAAATCTTGTTTCGCTACAAATTGTTTCCGTAATATTTACAATAGATGGAACAGCATTAACAGTATAAATAAATTGTTTAGAACTGCCTGTACATGTTAATCCAAGATTTGAATAGGTAGGCGTTATGGTAATCGTAGCAACCTGCGGTAATGTACCGGTATTGATAGTTGTAAATGAAGGAATATCACCTACTCCACTTGCCCCAAGACCAATAGTGGTATTGGAATTTGTCCAATTGTAATTTGTATTTGGCACAAATCCGCTAAACGCAACAGCAGTTGTAGAAGACCCGGTACAAAGCTCTTGACTCACCACCGCATTAATAGTAGGTATTGGATTTACTGCAATCGTAAATGATGTTGGAGCGCCCGTACAACTTAAACCTGCATTGGTATAAATAGGTACTGCTGTTATGGTTCCAGAAATAGTGGCACTTGTAGTATTGGTTGTAACAAATGATGCAATATTTCCTACACCTGTTGCACCAAGGCCTATAGCTGTATTGGTATTGCTCCAATTATAAACCGTACCTGCAACATTACCTGTAAATGTTACACCCGTTGTAGTTGATCCATTACAAATAACCTGGTTATTAATACCATTAACAGTAGGTATTGGGTTAACAGTAA
>CANHHX010000017.1 GCA_947461125.1 Bacteroidota bacterium
TAAATCGTTTAAATATATTTGGTGAACTAGCCTTCTGGCGTTACCTTTGCCCTCCAAACATCGCGAGGTAGAGCAGCGGTAGCTCGTCGGGCTCATAACCCGAAGGTCGGAGGTTCGATCCCTTCCCTCGCAACAAAAAAGACCTCAAATCGGGGTCTTTTTCTTTTAGTAGCTACCTTTAAGGTGCTGTAAACAAGTAGTCATGAAAGCTGGATTTGTAAATATTTTTGGAAGACCCAATGCCGGCAAGAGTACCTTGCTAAACGCCCTTATTGGCGAAAAAATGGCCATTGTATCTCCGAAAGTGCAAACTACCAGACACCGCATCAAGGCGTTTTTAAACAACCCGGGCGAGTATCAAATCATTTTTTCTGATACCCCAGGTATTATTGACCCACGTTATAAGCTCCATGAGCGCATGATGCAAGCGGTAAAAACGGCCCTCGAAGACGCCGATGTAGCCCTTTTAATCGTTGACGCCAACGATAATTTTGAAGAAACCAGCGCTATTTTTGAGGCCTTAAAGCTAAAAGTGCCCGCCATTGTGGTGCTCAATAAGATAGATGCCGCTGCCAATGGCAAAATTGCTGAGGCAACCGATTTTTTCGCAACAAAATCTTATTGCAAGAAAATGGTGAAGATATCTGCACTTCAAAAAGTGCATTTGCAAAAACTATTAGCAGAAGTGCTGACATTTTTACCTGAGGGAGTACCTTTTTATAGTGAGGATGATTTGAGCGATATGCCTACCAAGTTTTTTGTAGCGGAGCTAATCAGAGAAAAAATCTACCATTTATATGGTGACGAAATTCCTTATCATAGCGCCGTTTTAATTAATGAGTTTAAGGAAAAGGAGAATATCATAAAAATTCAGGCCGATATTATCGTGCACCGCGAAACCCAAAAGGCTATCATTATTGGGGAGCGAGGGACCATGATTCGTGAAATTGGTATACAGGCTAGGCAAGATATTGAAGCATTTGTGGGACAAAAAGTGTTTTTAGAACTCTTCGTAAAAGTGCGTCCAAAATGGAGAGACAACGACAGTCAATTAAAAGAATACGGGTATCAATAAATTGATTAACAATTAATTAGATACTAACACTTAAATATTTATTTTAACTATTTTAGAAATATATTATGAGCTATACAGTCGCAATTGTTGGAAGGCCAAACGTAGGTAAGAGTACGTTTTTTAACCGCCTCTTAGAGCAGCGTAAAGCTATTGTAGACGATATAAGTGGGGTAACCAGAGATCGTCAATACGGTGTTACGGAGTGGAATGGCAAAAGTTTTAACCTGGTAGATACGGGTGGTTTTGTGCCTGATTCTTCCGATATGTTTGAAACCGAAATTAGAAAGCAGGTTAAAATTGCTATGGAAGAAGCCAATGCCATCATTTTTATGGTAGATGTGGCTACTGGTATTACCGATTTGGATGATGCGATGGCGGATATGTTAAGACGTACACCTAAGCCTGTTTATGTGGTCGTAAACAAAGTGGATAATGGCACAAGAGAACTAGAAGCTACCGAATTTTATGGGATGGGCTTTGAACATAACTTTTTTGTATCTAGTATTTCAGGTAGTGGTACCGGAGATTTAATGGACGCTATTACGGAGCAAATAAAGCCAGATGATGCTGAGGTTGAAATATCAGGATCTGATATTCCTAAGTTTGCCATTATTGGTCAGCCCAACGTAGGTAAGTCGTCATTACTAAATGCACTTGTAGGTGAGGAGCGGACCATTGTATCGGACATTGCGGGTACCACGCGTGATACCATTCATACCCATTACAATCTATTTCAAAAAGAATTTATACTGATTGATACGGCGGGTATTAGAAAAAAGTCTAAAGAAAAGGATGACCTTGAATTTTACTCCATTATCAGGGCTGTTAAGGCCATGGATGAAGCCGATGTTTGCTTTATTGTGATAGATGCCGACAAAGGTGTTACGGGACAAGATATTACCATTTTTAGTTTGGCCGCGCGCAAAGGAAAGGGCGTGGTTGTGCTAGTAAATAAGTGGGATCTCGTTGAAAAAGAGACGAATACGGCACGCGACTACGAGAAAAACTTGAAGCAAAAATTAGCGCCATTTACCGATGTGCCGATCTTGTTTATTTCGGCAAAAGAGAAAACTAGGATCTTTAAAGCGATTGAAAGCGGTTTAGAGGTGTTTGAAAGTAAGCGACGCAGAATACCTACCTCTCAGTTAAATGAAGTGATGCTAAAAGCTGTTGCAGCGTATCATGCTCCGGTGGTTAGAGGAAATACTGTAAAAATTAAATATGTAACGCAATTGCCTACACCGGTGCCTTCCTTTGCCTTTTTTACCAATTACCCGGAAGATATTAAGTCGCCGTACCGTAACTACCTCGAAAATCAGCTTCGAAACAGCTTTAATTTTAAAGGGGTACCAATTCGTATATACTTTAGAAAAAAATAAAATATAGGGCAAAAAATTTGTCAATTTGAATCTGAACCCTATCTTTGCGCACAATTATTAACTCAAAAAACAAGTACAATGAAAAAAGTATTCGCAATCTTAGCTGTAGTAGCTTTCGTAGCATGTAATTCTGGTGAAAACAAAGAAGCTACTGCTGACACAACTGCTGTTGACACAACTGCTGTAGCTGTTGATACAACTGCAACTGTTGATACAACTGCTGTTGATACAACTGCTGCTGCTCACTAGTCGTATTTGTTATAAAACATATACTTCTTGCAAGAAGGTCCTCACGACAAAGTCGTGAGGATTTTTTTTTGTGCCAGTTTGTACCGGTTTTCTAAGTTTGTACCAGCTTGGCATTAATATTGTTTAGTTCTATGTGCAATAGATTAGAGACGGGCCTCCGGCCCGTTGTGACAATTTGACCCAGATATATGATAAAAGAGAACATGTTTTTTAGATCAGAGGAGGATACCGACTTTATGCCCATCATCCCCATGAATGAGCAGGAGTCTGAACAGGATAAGAATATGGTGATCCCAGGGGAGCTTGCCATTTTGCCACTGCGCAATACGGTATTGTTTCCGGGAGTGGTGCTTCCTATTACCGTGGGGAGGGATAAAAGCATTAAGGCAGTGAACGATGCCTATAAGGCAGACAAGCTTATAGGCGTGGTGTCTCAAAAAGATGCCAATATAGAGGAGCCAATTGCCACCGATTTGTGCAGCGTGGGTACGGTGGCAAAAATTATCAAGCTTATTAAGATGCCCGATGGTGGCACTACCATTATAATTCAGGGTAAAAAAAGGTTTGAGCTGGTTTCCATGCTCACCGACGATCCTTATTTCAAGGCGAGTATCAAATTATTTGAAGAAGATGCAAACCCAGAAGGAGATGATTTTGCAGCCATTGTGAGCAGTATTAAAGACCTGGCTACGCAAATTATTCAGTTATCACCCAATCTTCCAACCGAGGCTGGCATCATATTAAAGAGCATCGAAAACCCTTCATTTTTAATAAATTTTGTTAGTAGTAACTTAAATAGCGATATTTCTGAAAAGCAAAAATTATTGGAAATCAATGATATAAACGCAAGAGCTGAAAGTTTAATTTTAATCTTACAAAAAGAGTTACAGTTTGCGGAGCTTAAAAATAAAGTGACCAATAAAACCAGAACCGAGCTGGACAAACAACAGCGTGACTACTTTTTACAGCAACAATTAAAGAGTATCAAAGATGAGCTTGGTGGTGATACCAATGAGCGTGAGATAGCTGAGATGAAAAAGAAGGCCGAAGGCAAAAAGTGGCCGGAAGCTGCAAAAGCTGCCTTTGATACTGGGGTGGCAAAACTGGAGCGTATGCACCCAACCACCCCCGATTATTCGGTGGTGTACAATCACCTCGATTTAATGCTGGACCTTCCATGGGACAGCTATACTTCTGATAATTATGACCTTAAAAATGCCAAAAAGGTACTTGACCTCGACCATTATGGCATGTCTAAAATAAAGAGTCGTATACTCGAATATTTGGCGGTTTTAAAGCTAAAAGGTGACATGAAAAGCCCCATTTTATGCTTTTTAGGCCCTCCGGGTATTGGTAAAACCTCTCTTGGTAAGTCCATTGCACATGCTATTGGGCGTAAATACGTGCGTTTGAGCCTGGGTGGTTTACACGACGAAAGTGAAATTAGGGGGCACCGTAAAACTTATATTGGGGCGATGCCGGGCCGTATTCTTCAAAATATTAGAAAATGTAAGTCTTCGAATCCGGTGATGATACTGGATGAAATCGATAAAATAGGGGCCGACCACAGGGGAGATCCTTCATCGGCATTACTTGAAGTGTTGGATCCGGAGCAAAACAGTAATTTTTATGATAATTACTTAGAACTCGAATACGACCTTTCAAAAGTCTTGTTTATAGCAACGGCTAACAATATTCAAAATATTCAGCCTGCATTAAGGGACCGTCTCGAAATTATTGACCTCAGTGGCTACGCCGTAGATGAGAAAGTGGAAATTGCTAAAAAGCACTTAGTGCCTAAGCAAAAGGAAGCCCATGGCCTCGAAAAAGTGAATTTTAAAATAGCTGACAAAGTCCTTGAAAAAATCATTGAAAACTATACCAGAGAAAGTGGCGTGCGTGAATTAGATCGTCAGCTGGCCAGTGTAATGCGTTTTCAGGCCAAAGAATATGCGACTAAAAACAAGGTAAAAACAACTTTAACGGCGCCAGATATCGAAAAAATACTGGGTCAAGCGCGTTATAGCAACGAAATATACAAGCTGGCTAATATGCCAGGGGTGGCCGTAGGTCTTGCTTGGACTTATGTAGGTGGGGATATTTTATTTATAGAAACCATTTTAAGTGAAGGCAAGGGTGACATAAAACTTACCGGTAATTTAGGCAACGTAATGAAGGAGAGTGCTACCACTGCACTAAGTTATTTGCAAGCCAACGCTAAAAAATACGGCATTGATCCGCAGGATTTTGCTAAGAAAAATATTCACGTACACGTGCCAGAAGGTGCTACACCAAAGGATGGTCCTAGCGCCGGTATTACCATGCTTACTTCTTTAACTTCTGCTTTTACCGGCAGAAAAGTAAAACCTTATTTAGCCATGACTGGTGAAATTACGCTGCGTGGCCAAGTGCTTCCGGTGGGTGGTATCAAAGAAAAAGTATTAGCAGCTAAAAGATCTGGCTTAAAAGAAATTATCATGTGTGCCCAAAACGAAAAAGATGTGAACGAAATTGACGCCACATTTATTAAAGGGGTAACTTTTCATTATGTAAAAACTATGCAGCAGGTGATAGACCTTGCGCTTGTTTAAAACAATCGAAAAATTATTTTATGCGCGCCCCTTTACTCTTTGTTTTTTTATGGGCTGGGATAGGAGTGGCTGCTGCACAAACGCAGGGAGGCAATCCTGTTTTTAGTTTTATAAAAAATCCGGCTACCGCAGAAGTTGCTGCACTAGGGGGTTCAAATGTTTCACATATAGGCAATAATGTTGCAGCGGGGTTTTCAAATCCATCACTTTTGAGGCCCGTGCATCATGGTCAAATCGCCACTTCATTTAGTAGTTTACTTGCTGGCATTAACCAGTATACTGCTATGGCAGGTTACCAGTTAGGTGGGCAAACACTTGGACTTGGTGTTCAGTATATTAATTATGGAAGCATCGATCAAACAGATGCTGCTGGTAATTTATTAGGTATGTACCGCCCTTCTGATTTGGCGGTTCAAATAGGAACGAGTAAACAGTACAAAGAAAAGTGGTGGTTGGGAGGTGCGGTAAAATTTATTCATTCTAATTACGGATTATACCGCTCCACTGCGCTTGCTGTAGACGCTTCTCTTACTTATTTTGATGAAGCATCAGGCTTGCAAGCAGGTGTGGTAGTTGCAAATATGGGAACGCAATTAAATGCTTATGCAGGCGCTGTAAAAGAAGAACTCCCTTTTGAAATTAATGCAGGGGTGTCTAAAAAATTAGCAGATGCACCACTTCAGTTTTCACTCACGCTACAACAACTTCAACGCTTCAATTTACTTGGCTCTGATTCTGATTTTATTTTGTCGGAGTTTGGAAAAAAATATTCAACATTTGATAAGATCATGTCGCATGTGGTGTTGGGTGCGCAACTAACACTAAACGAAAATATTAATTGCAACCTAGGGTACAATGTACTTAGGCGCCAGTCCTTAAATGGCTTCAATATCACCAATGGATTAAATGGTGTAACCTTTGGTGTGGGAGTGATGATGCAAAAATTACATATTAATTATGCGACTGGTTTTTATCAGCGCAATATGTTTCATCAGTTATCCCTGAATTTTAATTTTGTCAATAAAGCACTTTAATTTCCACCTTTTTTTGGCAGCACCGCTTTGGGCTTGTCTTGCGGCTTTGTTACCACAGCAGGCGGTGGAGTTTGTTTTTTAGGATCGGTGGGTTTAGGATCTGTTACTGGTTTTGTGTCTGTTGCTTTTTGAGATTCAGGCGCAATGTCCTCAGCTTTAATATTCAGTGGCACTTCGTAATCCCCTTCTGTACCGGTTCCTAAATCTTCACTTTCGGCTCCTAACACGGGCGCCGTATTATTTAAGTAGTCCAGCATAATTTCATTTTCCACCATATCAGGTTTACTAAACGTGAGTTTGGTATCAATGCCACAGTTAGCATCCGCGGCGGCTTTGCCAAAGAAGTAACCCCAAATAGGTAATACGGCCCTGCCACCTTGGCCCCATGCACTTTCTTTATTAAAATGTATAAAACGGTCGTCGGCACCAACCCATCCGCCTGCAATAAGTTGAGGGGTAAAACCAATAAACCAACCATCACTGTTTTCGTTGGTGGTTCCTGTTTTTCCTGCAATGGCCATATCGGGCACATAACTCCACATACCACGTCCGGTTCCTGCGCGCATGACTCCTTCCATCATTTTTGCAACGGAGTAGGCTGTTACTTCACTAATAATTTCTTTTCTTTTTGGTGTAAAAGTAGCAAGTACATTTCCGTTTCTATCTTCGATACGTGTAATGTACATAGGCTTTACATTAAAACCTTTACCCGGAAACATGCTGTAACTCTGCATCATTTCAAACAATGAAATTTCACAAGAACCAAGCGCAATGGAAGGATAGGGGTCAATGTTAGCGGTAATGTCGGTGCGCTTTAAAAATTCAACCAGTCGTTTAGCGCTATTGTTTCCTTCGGTATCCAATTGTTTTAAAATATACGCCGACGCACAGTTGCGTGATTGTGCAAGCGCTGCCGCCATTGGCATCGACTGTCCGGTACAAGATTTACCGGTAGCAGGCACCAGCCCATAGCTACCAAAACTTTGTTGTTGATCATACACCGTTGTGTTGGGTGTAAAACCCGCTTCTTCAATGGCTAAACTATAAAGTAGGGGCTTCATGGTAGAACCCACTTGTCTTTTGGTATTGATATTAACGTGATCGTATTTGAAACTTTTAAATCCAATGCCACCTACCCATGCTTTTACTTCTCCAGTAAGTGGATCCATCACCATAAAACCTGCTTGCAACATTTGACGGTGGTACTTGATGGAATCGTATGGGGTCATCACCGTGTCTTTTTCACGCGCGTCGTTCCAAGTAAAAATGCGCATGTTTACTTTTTCAGAAAATGTTTTTTTAATTTCTTCTTCCTCGAGACCTTCGTTTTGTAAGTTGCGCCAACGGTCCGATTGCTTCATTGCGTTTTGAAGTACATTTTCGTATCCTTTCCAAATACTACCATCTTTGATATTGGCTTGGGTGTTAAATATTTTTTGGAGGTAGTTCATATGCTTACCCACGGCTTCCTCGGCATACTGTTGCATACGCGGATTGATAGTGGTATAAATTTTTAAACCATCGCGGTAGAGGTTGTAGTTATCTCCATTTTGTTTGGTATTTTCTTTACACCATTTTTTTAATTCTTCTCCAAGGATCATTCTAAAATAAGGCCCCAATCCTGCCGACTCGTCTAATTTTTTATAATTCAGTTCGATCGGGGTTAGTTTTAGTTTTGTAGCTTCTTCTTCTGGTAAATAATTGTTGCGCACCATTTGACTGAGTACGGTGTTACGTCTGTCGAGTGCTAATTTTGGATTGCGGCGAGGGTTGTAAAGCGTGGCCCCTTTTAACATACCAATCAGTACTGCTGATTCCTGCACATTTAAGCGGTCTGGCTCTTTTTGAAAAAATGTTTTAGCAGCATTTCTAATGCCAAATACATTATCCCCAAATGCAACCGTATTTAAATAGAGTGTGATAATTTCTTCTTTGGTAAAATTTCTTTCAAGTTTTATGGCAATCAGTGATTCTTTAATTTTTTGAATCATTCGAAGTAGAATATTACTCGTACTCCAGTTATTGGTGAATAAATTTTTTGCCGTTTGCATAGTAATGGTACTCGCGCCACCTTCACTGCCTAAAAAAAACAGGGCTCTTCCAAGAGAGCGTGGGTCAATACCTTTATGGTCATAAAAACGTTCATCTTCGGTGGCAACAAGCGCATTTACCACATGCTTACTAATGTCTTTGTATTGTACGTTAATGCGGTCTTCTAAATAAAACTTACCCATGAGGGTGCCGTCCTGCGCATACACCTGACTCGCTAGTGATGCCGTTGGGTTTTCAATATCGTCTATCGACGGCATGCTGCCTAACCATCCAAAATTAATCATGAGTAAAAAAAGGCCTAGGCCACCCATACTCCAAAAAAAGATGCGCCAAAAGACACGAACAGGTTTTGACATTTCCATAATGATGCGTTTAATATAATTGGCCTTCCTCTTTTTTGGCAGGCAGTTTATTGATTTCTTTTTCTATTGTTTCTCTCTGCTTTAAAACTTCCAAAATAGCGGCTGCTTTTTTTGCAATGCTACTTCCTTTGTATTCAGTAGTAATTTTATTTAACTTTTGTATAGCAGCACTATCTTCTTTGTTTTTCATGTGAAGGGTCGCTTCCATAAATAAAAACTGTGGTGCCCATATGTCTTTTCCGAATTTAGCTATTACTTCGTTTTTCAGTGCAATTGCTTTTTCATATGCTCCTTTCGAAAAATATTCATATATCGTATGATAGCTTATGTCTGCTTCACTTAGGCTGGTAGAACTACTTACCTCCTTTTTGGACAGTAATTTACTACTTGGAAACTTAGCTTGAAAAAGTCTTTGTACCGAATCTGCTTTCACTAGCTCACCCATAACGCTGTAGCAAAGTGCTAAATTGTGGTATGCCATATCAAGTGAAGTGCCTGATAAAAACTTGTTGATATAAAATGTATAGGCTTCAATAGCGGAAGGGTAGTCCGATAAATTAAGTTGAAATATTTGTGCGTTATCTAGTAGTGCTTTGGCCCATTTTTCGTTGGAGGCTTCTAGTTGTTTAACGCCTGTTGGAATTGATTCGGCCAATGCTTCGTAACTAATGCCTGCGCTACTGTCTTTGTTTACCACATCGTTGGTGGCAGCGGCTGTACTCATATTTACTGCCCCAATATTTGCATCCAGGGCTGATTGTCTTCTCCAATTGTCCAGATTTTGTCTATTGCCCCATGTGGTTTTAAATGAGGCCGCCCCCTTAGAACGCAGTGCTCTATTTAAAAAATAAAAATCGGTGTTGGCGCTACTGCTAAATAAATCCAAATTTGCCGCCGGGTTTGCGTCTATTAACTTATCCTGCGAGGCATCCTCTTTTTCTTTGCGTAACTGTTTGTAAAGCTTTCTTAAAAATACAGTCCTTTCAATTTCAGGTAGGGCTGCAATTTTTTGTAAGCTATCTTCTAGTTCTATAATTGTTAAATTGGCATTGATGAGTTGAAGGGCTGGTTTTCTAGTTTCAATTTTTTCTTTCTGACTGAGTTCCAGATTTTGAACATTAATACTATCGTAAAATTTATAGGCAGCACCATATTTTTTTTGATCATAATTGATGTCGCCTAGTAGTATAAATGATTTTTGTTTTTGTAATTCGTTATCGCCCGCATTTTTAATACTCTCTAATAAATAATTTTGGGTGAGGGTATAGTTCTTTTTAGAAAGCTCAATAGAAGCAGCAGCAAAATATATAACGTCTTTGTAGGCTTCGTATTTATCTTTTTTGGCCATTAGCAAAAGGGCTTTGCTGTCAGCTCCTGTTGTGATGCTCAATCTATTGAGCGCTACGTTGGCGTAAATTTCTAGGTATGGGTCTTGTGCTGCATCAATAGCCGTCTGATAGTAATGTTTGGCCTGGGTATTGAGCTCAGCTTTTTCATACAACTGTGCCGTTAAGTAGGCCTTTCTTGATTTGTCTATTTTATTAGTAGCAAATGAAATAGTTTTTGCTAAAAAGTTAGCAGCTAATTCGTATCGTTCCCCTTTGTAATGGCCATAGGCGGTTACTGCATCAAGTTCCGGAATAAGTCTAGCTGGAAAAATTTTATCTGTTCTTAATAAAGCCATTAAGCCGGTAGCTTCCGATTGTTTATTTTGTTCGAGGTAGGTACGAATCATCCATAAATAACTTTCATTTCTACTAGGAAGGGTGGTGGTTATTTTTTGCCAGATATTTCTTTTCTCATTGGTTGAAATAGAAAATACGCCGTTTATATTACTGATATTACTTCCAATAGGAATATCGGTGCCTTCATCTTTGGGTGCGAAAGCATAGTTGACGTATTTAAAAACGGCAAGTGCCGAATCGTAATCTTGGCGGTGTAAATAAGCCTTCCCTAAAATGATGTATAAATTATCTACCCAATCGCTTCTTAAATCGTGTAATAAAATACCCGCCGTACATTTATAAATGATGGTGTCAATTTCATCTTTTGCCGTAACATCTAAACTGTATGGATAAAAGGGTAGAAGTTCCGCATAATTTTCAATTTGCTTTTGGGTAGCTCTTTCAATTATTGCATCAAGCCTATTTGTAGCATTAAAAACATAGTTATACCTCGTAACGGTATTGTTAAATATTCGTTTGGGTAAACGAAATCCTTTTTCACCCGTTTTTTCGGCAGGTAAGAGTCGTTCGGTGTAGGGTTTATTTTTTTGTAAACTTATGCCCGTATAGGGTTGGGCAACCAAAACGTTTGCCAAGCCAACCATCAAAAATAATACCAGCGCATAGGTTTTCATGTATCTTAAATAGACCTTAAAAATACATTTATTTCTGTTTTGAGGGTGCATTAAAACAACTTTAAGGGCTACCTTTATGCTTATTTAACAATATGGACACGATACCTACTAAAAACGAACCCACCCGCCTTGGCACCCACTACCGTTTAGTGGTGATGGACGATGATACTTTTGAGGAAGTGGTTACGCTCAAACTGTCTCGAACTAGTGTGTACATTGGTCTTAGTTCTTTGTTTGTATTTCTTATTGGTATAACTATTGTTTTTATTGCATTTACACCGCTTAAATATTATATCCCTGGATATGGCACTCGGGAGGGTCGCGCGGCACTTCAAAATTTAAAAATTAGAACTGATTCATTAGAGCAAGTGATTCGGTATAACGAACAATATTTTAACAGCGTTAAAAAAGTGATGGAAGGGACAGGCAAAGGGATGGAATTAGATACTGTTCCACTAAACATTCCAAAGGCAGAATTGATTCACGATTAATTTTATTCAGTTAGCCATGCCTCAAAAAGATTCAAAACCGTTTTTGCAATACGCGGGTATAGCTACTCAGCTATTGGCGTCATTTGCATTTGCCGCCTTCGGCGGCAAATGGCTGGATTTCAAATTTTTTTCTCGAACCCCCATATTTATCTGGGTACTTCCACTTCTTGTAGGAATAGGAATGATTGTAAAAGTGATCAAAGACACCGATCGTAAAACCGGTGCAAACAAAAACTCCGATAATAAATCAGACACAAAATAATAAACCAAAACAAAGATGGCTAAATTTAGTAATTCAGAATTTAAACTGCTGTACCCCATTACTGGGCTTTTTGTTTTTGTAACCTGGATGGTTCATTTAGGCGAACAGGAACTTATCAAATATAAATTTGTGCCTACTGTTATCAATGCGGCTAATTTATTACTCTTTGCGCTTACCCTTGTAGGATTATTATCGCTTATTAGTGCTGCTAAAGATCCAAACCCCAATGTACTTGTTCGAACCGTCATGGCCTTTATGGGGTTTCGTTTAATTGGACTTGCTGTTATACTTGTTTCCTATATTAAAATGTCAGGCGCAGCCATTAGTCCTCGCTCTGTGTATGCCGGATTAGCGCTGTATCCACTCTATACCTGGCTTGAGATTAAACTCTTTTTAAAATTGAACGTTAAAAAATAATGCCCATTAACGAGCATCCCATGCAGGCCTTGGCTGGTTTTTTACCAGACAAAAGTTTTGAGCAGGTGCTCGCGTATTTGCATGAATACCGGGTACATTTAACCATTACCAAACAGCGTAAATCGGTACTTGGTGATTATCGTCATCCGGGTAGGGGGGCTAACCACCGCATTAGCATCAATGGGAATTTAAACAAGTATGAATTTCTCATTACGTTTTTACACGAGCTTGCACATTTATTAACTTTCGAAAAATTCAGTAACCGCGTAGAAGCGCATGGCAAAGAATGGAAGTTTTGTTATGGGCAGTTATTGCAGCATTTTGTAGCGCAACAAATTTTTCCGCCCGATATCGAAAAAGCACTTCAAAAATCTATTTTAAATCCTGCGGCTACGGCAGGTGGTGAAACCGAACTCTTAATGGTACTTCGCGGCTACAACGAAAAGCAAAAGCCCGGATATGCACTGGTAGCAAGTATTGCAGAGGGTTCGTTATTTGTAACAGACAATGGACGCGTTTTTTGTAAAGGGCCATTACGCCGCAAGCGTTACGAATGCGATGAGGTTAAAACCGGACTGCGATATACGTTTAGCGCACTAACAGAAGTAAAGCCTATTGCAAATCCGCAATAAATAAACCCAACAGGACTCCGTGCACAATAAAAATCACGTGAAATGCATGCGCATAAAAAAAGCCCCCAACAGGTTGGAGGCTTTTAAAATTACTTTTACAAATCTTATTAAGCAACTGCTTTTTTAACAAGGTCTGCAGCTTCGCTTAACTGAATTGCTGACTGAACTTTAAGTCCACTCTCATCAATTAATTTTTTAGCTTCTACTGCATTGGTTCCTTGTAAACGAACAATGATTGGGATATTGATATTGCCTAATTTGTTAAAGGCTTCAATTACACCAGCAGCAACACGGTCACAACGAACAATACCGCCAAAGATGTTAATTAAAATAGCTTTTACATTTGGATCTTTCATGATAATTCTAAAACCAGCTTCTACGGTTTGCGCATTCGCAGTACCACCTACGTCCAAAAAGTTAGCTGGTTCACCACCACTTAACTTAATCATATCCATGGTAGCCATTGCAAGTCCTGCACCGTTTACCATACAACCTACGTTACCGTCAAGCTTCACAAAGTTTAGGTTAAACTCGCCAGCTTCCACTTCGGTAGGATCTTCTTCAGATACATCGCGCATCGCGAGTAAATCGGCGTGGCGCATGAGTGCGTTGTCGTCAATATTCATTTTACAATCCACCGCAATGATTTTTTCATCGGATGTTTTGAAAAGTGGATTGATTTCGAGCATACCGCAATCTAGATTTACGTATGCATTGTATAAGTTGGTTACAAACTTTACGCAGTTTTTAAAAGCGTCGCCAGAAAGGCCTAGGTTAAAAGCAATTTTACGCGCCTGAAAACCTTGAAGTCCACCACCTGGGTGTACCCACTCTTTAAATATTTTTTCTGGTGTGTTATGTGCTACTTCTTCAATGTCCATACCACCTTCGGTGCTGTACATTACAACATTCATCCCTTTTGCACGGTCTAGTAAGATTGACAAGTAAAATTCTTTTACTTCATTAGGGCCAGGATAATAAACGTCCTGAGCAATTAATATTTTATTAACGAGTTTACCAGCTGCACCTGTTTGAATGGTTACAAGGGTACCGCCTAATAAATTACCCGCAATTGTTTTTACGTCGTCTTCGCTTTTAGCAACTGCTACACCGCGCTGCTCTTTTCCTTCTATTTTACCTTTGCCTCTACCACCTGCGTGAATTTGGGCTTTAATTACCGCAAAATTGTTGCCCGTTTGTGCCTTTAAAGTGGCATAAGCCGCAGCTGCTGCGTCTACTGTTTCTACCGCTACACCTTCCTGTACTGGAACGTTGTACTTTTTAAGGAGTTCTTTAGCTTGGTACTCATGAAGATTCATACAAAAAAATTTTTGCGAAGATAAGCGAAACGGCTTTACATTAAAACCCTTAATTTTACCTTAATTATCCGCATAAACACTTAAAATTCAATACAATTATGAAAAAAGTATCCTTTTTCCTACTAGGAGCCGCATTTTTAGCGAGTTCATTGGCTTTTGTAGCCCCAAAAAATCCAAAAGCACCTGTTACCCTAGCTGTACAATCAGATAAGAGCAGAGTAGACTTTATTGGCTCAAAAGCTGCCGATTTTCATACCGGTACTTTTACCGTAAAAGGCGGAAGCGTTCAAGTTGAAGGCGGTAAGTTAGTGGGTGGTTCTTTTGTAATCGACCTAGCTAATTTAAAAGTTACCGATGCTGCTGGTGAAAGATTAGCCGGTCACTTAAAAAGCGCAGACTTTTTTGACGTCGCTAAATTTGGTGAAGCAACTTATTCGATTTCTTCTGTAGATTATTCAAGTGCAACTGCTTGTACCATCAACGGAACTTTGAACATCAAAGGTGTTGGCGTTCCTGTAAGTTTCGCTGCTAATATTAGAAGTGCTTCTGAAAAAGGTCTTTTTGGTCAAGCTTATTTTAGCATTGATCGTACCTTATTAGGCATTGCTTATGCAGGTCCTTCTAAAGACGTTCAAATTGCTGTGCATTTATTTGCAAAATAATATTTACACCCCCTCCGAGATAGAAAGCTCCAGCATTTTGTTGGGGCTTTCTTATTTATTACCCATGCTGTTTGCAAGTAGGACCGCGTTATAGGCATTTACAATACCGCCGGTTTTTGAAAGTTTATTAAATGGGGTAGTTATGCTGCTATTGCCAGGAAGTAAGCATGGCGCTGTTGCTTCCGGAACGTACACTGATTTTTCTAAAATTGTTTTTACTTGCTTGGCAGATAGGCTTGGGTAGTAGCTCCGGAGTATTGCTGCAACGCCTGTTACAATGGGGGTTGCCATACTGGTGCCATCCTGATTGCCATATACGTTACCGCCAGGTAGGGTTGAATATATTTTTACGCCAGGAGCAAAAAGGTCTACGTTTTGTTTGCCATAATTACTAAAATCTGCGGCGATACTAGCTTCTGTAACAAGGGGGTCACTGCTAGCGCCAACCGTAATAAAACTACTTGCGTTTTTTTTGTAGGCGGCTAAATAAGCATTTGGAAATACAGTGATACTATCTAAATTATAATTTTCATTACCAGCCGAGTGTACGAGTAAAACATCTTTTTGTTCCGCGTATACAACAGCACTATCCACCCAGTATTTTTCGGGCGAATAAGATTTTCCAAAACTCATATTAATCACTTTCGCACCATTGTCTGCGGCATATTTAATAGCAAGGGCCACGTCTTTATCATATTCATCGCCATCGGGTACCACGCGGAGCATCATTATTTGTACAGCATCCGCTACACCATCTATTCCGGTCCCATTATTTCTGCTAGCAGCTATAATACCACTCACGTGCGTGCCGTGGTTAGGCGTAGGGCCCATTACATCATTGTTGCCATAATAGGCGTCTAAAAAATTATAGTAGTTGTCTCTAACAATGAGAGCTCTTTCGTCGTTGGGTAATTTTTCTTTGGCGCCCAATGCGACGGTTTTACCTTCAATGTATTCGTCTATTTGAGCAATGGTATAGGTGTTTAATTCCTGCTCATCTAACTGCATGAGCCTATGTAATGATAAGAGCCCTAATTTAGCTTCTTTACCAATAATAGTTGTGGGTGTAAATTTGGTGAGTGTTTCTCTGTTGTAGCTTACTACATTCATTTCTTGCTTTAATACTTTGTCATGCTTTTTAAAAGCACTCGCAAGCATTTCAACATATTGTAGTTGGTCTTTTTCTTCGTCACTAAAATTTAATTCTGTTTCTGTTTTTTTCCAAGTAGCCAACAGCGCTTTATCTGAAATACTTAGCGTGTTAGTATCCAATAAAGGGTTTGTAAATTTCGCTTTGTATTTGTGGTAAATTCTGGAACGCTCATCCGGTGCTCTTTTAACACTTTGTCCATTTTTGCCCCCTAAAAAATTCCAACCATGCACATCGTCTATGTAGCCGTTTTTATCATCGTCAATACCGTTGCCTGGAATTTCTTTGGGGTTGGTCCACAAAATATTTTTTAAATCTTCGTGTGTGGTGTCAATGCCCGAATCCAATACGGCAACAATAATGGGAGAAGCTTTTTTATTTTTGGCACCTAGGTAGTCGTAGGCTTTTTGTAAACTGATGCCTAATACCTTGTCAGTACTGGGGTCTAATACTTGCCAGTTTTTAGGAGCCGTTTGTGCATGGAGTTGATGCATGCCATTAAAGAGCAGTAGGGTAGATCCAATTATCGAAATAAGGGGTAGGCGCATTTTCATGACGCTAATGTACAAGTTTCTAGCGTTTATTTACAGGGGCCATTTCTTAATAAAACGATAAAAAGTTACGTTGTCAGCTGCTTATGAAACAGATGGTTATTTTGTATGGCTATGCGCTAGTAATTGGTCATATACGCTGCCATAACTACTTCCAATGGGAATTTCTTTTTCGCCTACCCAAATTTTGCTTTTGCTAAACTTGTCAATTTTGGCAATTGGCACAATATAGGAGCGGTGTACTCGAATAAAATCGCGGGTGGGTAACTTTTCCAAAATACCTTTAAGGGTCATTAAGGTAAGAACGGGGGTGGGCTTTGTATAGATTTTAATATAATCGTCAAGTGCTTCAATCAGGTCTACATCTTTCAAGTTGATTTTCATGATTTCGTAGTTCACCTTTACAAAAATGGAATTGAGCTGTACTTCTTGAGCACTTAAAAACTCGGTATATTCTTTAATTTTATAGGCAGCCTTTAAAAAGCGGTCGTATTCAAATGGTTTTAATAAATAATCGACAGCATCTGCATTAAATCCTTCTACTGCAAAATCTTTGTAGGCAGTTGTAAATACCACCATGGGCTTATTGGGTAGGCTTTTATAGAATTCAATACCTGTAATATCAGGCATTTGTATGTCTAAAAACAAAGCGTCTACTTTATTTTCTTTTAAATAGGCGCTTGCTAAATCAGTGTCACTAAATGTTTTAACGAGTTGTAAAAAAGATATTTTAGAACAGTATTCTTCAATAATTTTTAGAGCTAGTGGTTCGTCATCGATGGCAATACATGTAATCATACAATTAGCAGTTAATGTGTAAAGAAACTTGATAGGTATTGTCTTTGTTACTTATGTTGAGCTGATGCTTGCCCGGGTATAAAAGTGCCAATCTTCTTTTGGCATTATTTATACCAATACCTGTACTATCTAAATGGGTTGAAATATTGGTAGCAATTGTGTTGGTTGCTTCCAATACAATTTCATGGGAGGTTGCATGAATTTGTATATCAATCGTGGTTGCTTCTTTGGTGCTCACACCATATTTAAATGCGTTTTCTACAAAAGGTATAAAAAGGAGTGGCGCAATTTGTAACTCGTCAATCATTCCACTTGTTTGAAAGACAATTGATACTTTATCGGTTACCCGCATTTGTTGCAACTCAATATAATTTTGAATAAACTCAATTTCATTGTGTAGTGGCACAAAATCTTTTTCAGTTTCAGATAATATATACCGCATGATGGAGGATAATTTCATGACAGCCGGTGCCGTTTGTTCACTTTTTGTAATCGCTAAACTGTATATATTATTGAGGGTATTAAAAAAGAAGTGTGGATTGATTTGAGATTTTAAAAACGAAAGCTCCGTATTAAGTTTCTCGTTTTCTGTTTCTTTTTTATTTTGTTCGGAGCTTAACCAGCGCTGCGTAACTGATATGCAGGTCCCAAAAGATAAAACCAATAAAAATAAAACGGTATTGTAAGGGTCTGCAAGTCTTCCTGATCTCCTAGGTGTTCTAGTTATTTTTTTATCACCTTTAAATCCAGGGTTGACAATGTAATTTCCATTATGTTCAATATATTCTGGAGTAGCAAAAATGCTTGCTACTCGTTTGGGCGTAAAGAGGTAAATATTTAAAGCAACAACCACCGATAAAATGTACAACCACCATTTTCTATTGATGAGTAATGCTGGAACTAAATATTGTGTATTGAGGTAGTAAAAAAATATGATAAATACGTAATTGATAATAATCGTAGCCATCATATGATCACTCATATTGAACTCGCGGAGTCTTGGAAAGAAAACCAAATAGGGTACCGAAAACAAACAAATCCAAGCTACTAAGTGGGTGAGGATGTTCAGTATTTTTTTATTCTCTTTCAAGATGGGTTCAGTTAAGTGGTACAAACATCATAAAACTAATAGCGCTGACTCAAACAAAAAGCATAACTGGGTGAAATAAATGGCTTAATCGGTAGATAGCAGTCTATGAAAAATGTGCTTTAATTGTTTGGATGGTTCCGGTGGTAGAAAATCCTTCCACAATGGGATTGATAACCACACGGCCGCCTGCAGCCATTACTTCTTTGGCACCTACAATTTGATCGGGGGTATAATCGCCTCCTTTAACAAGTACATCCGGTAAAATTGCAGCGATTAATTCCAGTGGCGTTTGTTCGTTAAATATAACAACGGCGTCTACGACTGCTAAATTTCTTAATACTATTGCGCGGCTTTGCTGGTTGTTAATGGGTCTCGAATCTCCTTTTAACTGTTTTACACTGGCGTCACTGTTAAGCCCCACAATTAAATAATCGGCTTCTTTTGCAGCCGCACTTAAAGAGGCAATATGTCCTTCATGTAGTATGTCAAAACAACCATTGGTAAAAGCAATTTTTTTACCTTTAATACGCCAAGCAGCAACCTGTGTTAACAATCTTTCTAACGAAAATTCTTTCAGTTCAATGGCCTCAATTGCTTTCATTTGACATTTTGTTTTTATTATAAATAGGAAGTAGTAAAAGACAGATACTTCCCACAATCAGTACAATGATAAATTGTGCAAACCATTGCAGCGTTCCATTGGCAAATCCTATTTCAAAAGGTACGCCCATTTTCTCTATAATTTTAGCAATAAAAAACGCATAAGCGCCAATGCCACCAGGGGTTACAATCATGCCTATACTTCCAAAGGCCAGTGCCGCAAGTGCCGCATTAAATCCAAGTCCAGCGGTGCCCGCAGTGGCGCTAAGACCTACCCAGGTTCCGCCAATATACAATACCCAAATAAAAATACTGTAAAAAATAAATAAACCTTTTTGTTGAAGGTATCGAATGCTTGATACCCCTTCCCAAATACCCTTAATAATTTTTTTAGCAGACACCACAAATGGGAGATGGCCATTTTTTCGACTCCAAATTTTTAATACAATAATGAGTACGACAATACCCCCAATTACAATTCCAATTTTTTGTGCCGAAAATTGCCCCGACTTGTTTTCAAAAAGTTGTCTAAATAATTCTAAACCATAAGAGGCAATTAAATCTGTTTGAGTAAGTAATGTGATGATAAAAACGATGGCAAGCGAAATGACATCAATAGCTCTCTCTGCAACAATGGTACCCACTAATTTTTCGGCCGGAACTTTTTCATATTTGGCGAGTAGGGTACACTTTAATACTTCGCCTAAACGCGGAATGGCAAGATTGGCCAAATAACCAATCATCACAGCAAAAAAGGTATTGGGGATGCTAGGTTTGTAGCCCATTGGTTCCATAAGTATGCGCCATCTTAAAGCCCGTACAATATGACTGAGGGATAAAATCAAAAACACAGGCACCATGAGCCAGTATTTGGCACTTTTTAGCGTATCCATGAATTCGTCCCATTTATTGGCCGGAATTTGGCGCAAGCTCCACCATACTAAAAAAAGGCCTAGTCCAAAAAAGAAGGCATATTTTAAAATAGCGCTGATTTGCTTTTTCATGATACTTAATAAGGTCTAAACAAATGTAAGGCCTTCTTCCTTTTAATGAATACATTTTTTATCTAATATATAATATAAATTATTAATGCATAAACTTTTCACGAATAGCTAAATTCATCGTTTTTTTAGGTCAAACCATTGTGCTAGCTCGATTCCCTATAAATTTCGTACCTTTGCTCCCTTAAATTAGGCTCTAGGTTTAAAATAGGTGACTCATGTCTACAAAGAAAAGAATACTGTTTATTGCTACCGAGATGTCTCCTTATTTGGAGTTGACAGAGTTTGCAGAAATCATTAACAAATTAGCGATAAAGAGCAACGATAGTGGGTTAGAAGTTCGTTGTATTATGCCACGCTTTGGGGTGATCAACGAAAGAAGACACCGTTTGCACGAAGTAGTTCGTTTATCTGGAATCAATGTTTCAGTAGACGAAGACGATTACCCACTTCAAATCAAAGTTGCATCCCTTCCAAATGCAAGACTTCAGGTTTACTTTTTAGAAAACGAAGACTTTTTTAAGCGTAAGCAGGTTTTTCATGATGAATCTGATAATTGGTTTGATGATAACGCATTAAGAACGGTGTTCTTTTGTAAAGGCGCACTCGAAACGGTTAAAAAATTTGGTTGGCCTCCTGACATTATTCATTGTAGTGGTTGGATGACCGGCCTTATTCCTGCTTATATCAAAACGGCTTACAAAAAAGAACCTGTTTTTGGTAACAGTAAAGTGATTTTTACCATTGGTCAAAATACCTTTGAAAATGAGTTAGGTCCAGATTTTATGAAGCAGGCGCTCATTAACACCAACGTTAAGGATAAAGATTTAGAAGCTTTTAAAGCATCAAATAATACCGCCCTCTTTAAAGGAGGTGCTAGTTTTGCAGACGCCATCTCATTTGGTTCCGATCAAATTGAAGCGAGCTTAACAGCCGAGTTTGCAAAAGTAAAAGGTAAAAAAGTAGTTCCATTTAAAGGATGGGATTCGGATTTAACAGAGTATTTAGAATTGTACAACGACCTTGCGGGCAAGTAATTAGACTAACATGCATTCAAAATTTACAGTACGTAATTTTATAGGTTTTTTTGGTTTGGTGTTGATGTTTTTCATGGGCTGTACTAAAGTTCCTTCTACGGAACTTGGGGCTGGTTTAATTCCAATAATTGATGGTGTTATCACAAAAGACACCATATTAGATGTAATCACCGATACTTATTTGGACAACGATTCGCTACGAGTTTACAAAAATGACAACCATGTTTTGGGGGCTATTACCAATGATCCTTTGTTTGGAAAAACAGCTGCCTCGATGTATTTCGAATTAGCCCCACCATTTTTCCCATTCGCCATTTCGGGTGCAAAAGATAGTATTCGTGTAGACTCTGCTGTTTTAATTTTAAGTTACAAATACGCTTATGGAGATACTGCTGCTCCCTTGAAACTCACCGTTTCAGAAATTGATCCTGCAACGCCCTTAATTCCTAGTTATAATTATGCAGCCAACTATCCATCTGCATACACTATTAGAACCAAAGGAACACTCGCAGATCCAGTAAACATTTTTATACCACGTTTAAAGGATTCCGTAATCAATAGGTATGAGCGTGCAAGCCATCAAATTAGAATTAGATTAAGATCTGATGTCGCTAGACGTTTCATAACTACCTATGATACAACAAATGCGTACCGTACCGATTCTGCATTTAAGTCTTTGTTTGCCGGTTTTGCATTAACAGTTGATCAAGCTGCGCCAACTAATGCGCTCATTCATATTAACCTCGCAGATACCAATACAAAATTTGCACTTTATTACAACTCATCTTCAACGGGTGCAACAGTAAGAGATACTGCTGTCGCCTATTTTAGGTTTAATTCTTTTTCTGGGGGAAGTGCTAATTTAATTTCTCGTAATAGAGTAGGTGCCGAAATTTCAAGGCATACAGCAACTACCAATAAATCAGATTCTATTGTTTATGTGCAAGCCGGCCCAGGGTCATATGTGCGCGTGAGAATTCCGGGTCTTCAATCACTCAGTAATAGAATTATTCACAAGGCCGATCTTATTGCAGAGCAAGTGCCCGACGATGCTAATTTGTTTACCATCGATAACTTTATGAAGCCTCCAAGGTATTTGTTGTTAAGCGCCATTGATACAGTAGAGAATCGAAAATACAATATCCCTAACGATTATATATTTTCACCCAACCAAGGCCCTAACAAAGCTACTTTTGGCGGAAATGTTTTATCTAAATCAGTGCCAGGTTATTCCAGAATAGCAGCCTATTCTTTTGACATGAGTAGATACATACAAGGTATTGTAACCAGAAAGGATCCTGTGTATACGCTTCGTATATCGGCTCCAACCAACGATTCAATTTTATATCGCCCTCCCTACCCACAAATAGGTGCGGTTCAGATATATTACCTAGGCACACAGGATGGGAATGATGTTGCGACCGGTCGTGTAAGACTTGGGGGTGGTACACATACCCGTTTTAGAATGCGATTACGTATTATATTTTCTAGAATATAAGTATTCATTTACTACTTATATTTGTGTTTTATTATAAGCTATAAACAAAAATTCATGCCTTATTTATTTACTTCTGAGAGTGTTTCTGAAGGACATCCAGACAAAGTAGCGGATCAGATTTCTGACGCCTTAATCGACAACTTTTTAGCATTTGACCCACAATCAAAAGTGGCTTGCGAAACCCTCGTTACAACTGGTCAAGTAATTCTTGCTGGTGAGGTAAAATCTAAAGCATATTTAGACGTTCAAACCATTGCACGTGATGTGATCAAGAAAATTGGTTACACCAAAAGTGAATATATGTTTGAAGCAGATAGCTGTGGTGTATTAAGTGCTATCCACGAACAATCTGCAGATATCAACCAAGGGGTGGATAGAAAAAAGAAAGAAGAGCAGGGTGCTGGTGACCAAGGCATGATGTTTGGTTATGCAACCAACGAAACCGATGATTTTATGCCATTGGCACTTGACTTAGCGCACAAAATCTTAATTGAACTTGCTGCATTAAGAAGAGAAAACAAGGCGATCAAATATTTACGTCCAGATGCTAAGTCTCAGGTAACCCTTGAGTACAACGATAAAAACGAACCCGTGCGTATTGATGCGATTGTAGTATCTACACAACACGACGATTTTGATAAGGAAGGTAAAATGCTTGAGAAGATTAAAAAAGATATCATCGAAATTTTAATCCCTCGCGTAAAAGCGAAGTACAAGAAGTACGCTAAATTATTTAACAAGGATATCAAATACCATATTAACCCAACCGGCAAGTTTGTAATTGGTGGACCACACGGTGACACTGGTTTAACAGGCCGTAAAATCATCGTAGATACTTACGGTGGTAAAGGTGCACACGGTGGTGGTGCTTTCTCTGGTAAAGATCCTAGCAAGGTAGACCGTTCGGCAGCTTATGCAACGCGTCACATTGCTAAAAACTTAGTAGCTGCTGGTGTAGCTTCTGAAGTACTCGTTCAAGTTTCTTATGCGATTGGTGTTGCTAAACCAACATCCATTAACGTAAACACATACGGTACTGCCAAAGTAAAATTAACCGATGGTCAAATTGGTAAAATGGTAGAATCTATTTTTGATATGCGCCCTTACTTTATTGAGCAGCGTTTAAAATTAAGAACGCCAATGTATAGTGAAACAGCTGCTTATGGCCATATGGGTCGTAAAAATGAGACTGTTACTAAAACATTTACAACCCCAGATGGTAAGTCTAAAACCATGAAAGTAGAACTATTTACTTGGGAGAAATTGGATTATGTAGCAAAGGTTAAAAAAGCCTTTGGTTTGAAATAAAATTAGTTTACAATAAAAAGCCCCTGCTAATTTTAGTGGGGGCTTTTTATTTAGTAATATATTTGACAAGCCTTCGAGTATCATGCATCAAAAAAATCCTTGGACCATAAAAGACAGCAAAGCCATTTATCAAAATGGATGGATTGACGTTACTGAATATGACGTGCTCAATCCGGCGGGTAACCCTGGTATTTATGGAAAGGTTCATTTTAAAAATATTGCCGTAGGCGTTGTGCCCATCACACCAGACATGCATACTTACTTGGTAGGGCAGTACCGCTTTACAATTGATGCATACAGTTGGGAAATTCCGGAAGGCGGATGTCCAGAATCAACGGATCCAATTCAAACGGCTATTAGAGAGTTAAAAGAAGAAACTGGTCTTGTGGCTGCAAAGTATAAAGAGCTGATGCGACTTCATTTATCAAACTCTGTTTCTGATGAACTCGCCATAATTTATTTGGCAACCGAGTTAATTCAGCAGGATGCAGCACCGGAAGAAACAGAAGCTTTACAAATTAAAAAAGTATCTTTATCGGACGCTTTTGGTATGGTAGCGGATGGAACCATTACCGATGCTATGAGCGTGGCTGCACTTACTAAAATTGAGTTATTACAAGTGCAGGGCCTTCTTATCTAATTTATTTTCACATGGCAATCAAACAATCCGCATTAATTATTGGACGTCAACCACTCGTAGAAGCTTTACAGTCGGGGCGGTCTATCGATAAAATTTTATTTCAAAAAAATATTGCTGGCGAAGCCATTTTACAAATCAGACAGTTGGCGCGTGAATACAATGTGCCTATTCAACTCGTGCCGCCCGAAAAATTAAATGGACTAACAAAGGCCAATCATCAGGGTGTGGTTGCATTTGCAGGGCTGGTGCAATATTTAGATTTACAACAAGTAATAGATCATGTAGTAGAAAAAGGAGAGGCGCCACTTTTTGTAATGCTGGATGGTATTACCGATGTACGAAACATTGGTGCTATTGCAAGAAGTGCGCTTTGTTGTGGTGCACAGGCGCTTATTATACCGGATAAAGGAGTGGGTGCGCTTAACGCCGAAGCGGTTAAAAGCAGTGCGGGTGCACTTGAACATATTCATGTATGCCGTGTCAATAGTTTAATTAAAGCGGTGGATACCCTTCACTTAAATGGCATACAAGTTTTTACTTCCGAAATGCGCGCCGATAAAAAAATATACGAACTATCATTAACCGATCCTTGTTGTGTGATTATGGGTGACGAGGGCAAGGGCGTGCAGCCTTATTTGGCAAAAGCGGCGGATGCTTTTTTTACCATTCCTATGGCCGGCACTTTTGATTCTTTTAATGTGGGTGTTGCTACCGGTATTGTTTTATATGAAGCCATGAAACAGCGTTTATTACAAGCCTAATATTTACAGCATGAAGTTTCATTGTGAATTTGATATACCTGCGCTTCAAAGTCCTATTGGGCATCGGAGTCATACGCTCATGATTGGTTCTTGCTTCACAGAAAATATGGGTGAAAAATTAACGAAACATTTGTTTCATGTACTAGAAAACCCAAATGGTGTTTTGTTTAATCCGGTATCTGTTGCAGAAGCACTTACTCAATATATCGATGCACCAACATTTACTAGCAAAGATTTATTTTATTTTAATGAAGCGTGGCACTCCTGGAAACACCATAGTCGTTTTTCGGGTACAACACCAGCGGAGGCGCTTGATAAAATAAATGAATCTACAATTGCTGCGCACGCGTTTATAAAAAAAGCGTCACACTTATTTATTACACTCGGATCTGCGTGGGTGTATCAGTTAACAGATCAGGCTAGCGGGTATGCGCCTAATTTTGTAGCAGCCAATAACCATAAAGCACCAGCGAGTTGGTTTTCCAAAAAACTTTTAACGCCAGCAGAGATTGAAACGATTTACCTACCACTTGTTGTACGCCTACGCCAAGTAAATCCGGGTTTACAAATTATATATACCATCAGTCCGGTGCGTCATGTGCGTGAAGGCATGGTTGAAAACAATAGGAGTAAGGCAGCGCTAATCCAGGCAGTTCATAGCCTTGTAAATAGTGATGCCAATAGTTATTATTTTCCTGCCTATGAAATTGTAATTGACGATTTACGTGATTACCGTTTTTACAGTGAAGACATGGTGCACCCTAATTACCATGCCACTGAGTATGTGTGGGAAAAATTTTTACAGGCCTGCACCACACAAGAAACTAAAAATATCATCAAAGAAATTGCATCTATTAATTTAGCGGCTGCACACAAACCTTTTTACGTGCATTCTAACCAGCACCAACAGTTTGTTCATAAAACAATTGAAAAAATTGAAGCGTTGAGCGCGCAGTATCCTTATTTAGATTGTAGTAAACAACTTGAATTGTTAAAGGTACAACTGCGCCCTTAAATAATTTAGTGAATACGGTCGCCTCTAATTTCCATCGACTCCATCACTTCTTTTTCGTAGGTCAACCATTCACTCCAACGGCCCAAGGTTTTTTCTTTGCCAAAGTATAAGGTAGCTAGGTCAATAAACAAGGTGTAATGGCCCGCTTCACTTTCCATAAAACGCCTGTAAAATTTTTTTAAATAGTCATCGGAAAGTCCTTCGCTTAAACGCTTAAATCTTTCGCAACTTCTCGCTTCTACCAGTGCCATCATGAGTAATTGATCTAGTAGGCGCGTAGGTTCGTCGCCCCCTTTTTTTTGAAAGGCAATGAGTGCGTTTACGTATAAATCTTTTCGCTGTTTACCGAGTTGCAAACCACGTTTGTGAAGTTCTTGTAATACCAATCTAAAATGTCCCCATTCTTCGGTGACAATCGGTGCTAATTCTTTAACCAGTTCTACGCGGTCTGAGTAGCGCTGAATATAGGAGATGCAGGTAAGTGCTGCTTTTTGCTCGCAATAGGCGTGGTCGGTTAAAATGGCTTCAATGCTAATAGCTGCAAGGTCTACCCAGCGTGGATCGGTGGGGAGTTGAAGACCTAATATATTTTTAGTATCGGTAGACAATTCCATATGCAAATATCCACCTTCGGCTTCAATTATAAAAACCTTTGTTACGCCACCAAAAAATCTTAATTTCAGTGCTCAAACAGTTGTTATGCGTATAGTTCCATTTATTATTTCTGCGGCCCTTACAACGGGTCTTGTTGCAGTACTTAATACCCCACTTTCTGTGGGTAAAACCAAAACACCAAGGCTTGGATATTTTTTATCGCCGCAACAAGGATTTTGGCAAAATGCCGAACCAGAAAACAAATCTTTTGATGCCAATATTGTGGTTGATGGTTTGCAGGATAAAGTAGAAGTGCTCATGGATGAAAGACTCGTTCCACATATTTATGCAAACAATGACAATGACGCTTATTATACACAAGGATTTTTGCATGCAAAATTTAGACTCTGGCAAATGGAGTTTCAAACCTATGTAGCAGCCGGCAGATTGAGTGAAATTGTAGGACCAGACCGTATCGCTACCGATCGTTTTTTTAGGAGGCTAGGTATGTTGGAAGGCGCAGAAGCCACCATGAAAAAAATGGCCAACAATCCAGCGCTTCAAGCAGCGGTTACGTCTTATGCCAATGGGGTGAATGCGTATATCAAATCATTGCAGCCATCTCAAATTCCATTCGAATATAAATTGCTCGATTATAAACCGGAAGCTTGGACACCTATAAAAACCTATTTGTTTTTAATGTTCATGTCTTACGATTTAACAGGCCGCGGTACTACTACCGATTTACAAATGACCAATTCAAAAAATTATTTTGGCTACGAAGATTTTAATAAACTATACACCAACGTGCAGGACTCATTGGATCCAATTATTCCTAAAGGAACGGTGTATGAAAAAGCTTCTGTTGCTGCGCTAGCGCCAGCCACACTTGACTCTTTATATTTTGCAAAAACAGGTTCTGTTGCACCCAATGGACCCGAAGCGCCGAATAAAAACAATGGTTCCAACAACTGGGCTATTGCTGGCTCTAAAACCAAAAGTGGTAAACCCATTTTAGCAAGTGATCCACACCTCGGTTTAAACCTTCCTTCACTTTGGTACGAAGTGCAAATTACCACACCCACCCATAGTACCTATGGGGCTAGTTTTCCTGGATCTCCAGCTGTCATTATTGGATTTAATGATAGTATTGCTTGGGGTGTTACCAATGCCGGTAGAGATGTGCTTGATTATTACGATATCAAGTTTAAGGATTCTACCATGGGCGAATACTGGTTTAATGGCGCATGGCAAAAATCGGTGATTAAAGAAGAAATTATAAAAGTTAAAGGTCAGGCCGATTCTATTGATAGGGTTGCTGTTACAGCACTTGGCCCAGTGATGTATGATAAAAGTTACAATGCCAATGGTTCTGATGGAAAATACCTAGCCGTAAGATGGACCGCTCAAGATGGTAGTAGCGGACTTCAAACTTTTTACGAATTAAACAGGGCTAAAAATTTTGATGATTACATGAGTGCTATTAATCATTGGACTTGTCCTGGACAAAATTTCGCGTTCGCGAGTGTAAGCGGAGATATTGCAATTAAACAACAAGGGGCATTTGTTGCGAGGTGGAATAGGCAAGGTGATTTTATTATGCCTGGTCAGGACAGTAGTTATTTATGGCAAGGTATGATACCCGCTTCCGAAAACCCTATGATGAAAAATCCGGAGCGAGGTTTTGTAAGTAGTGCCAACCAAATGTCTACCGATAGCACCTATCCTTATTATTTAGGAGCCGCTAATGCATTTCCTTTATACCGTGGCATTATCATCAATAAAAAGTTGAATGCCATGTTTGGTGTTACACCGCAAGATGTGCAGGCGCTTCAAACCAATAACGATAACATTTTTGCGGAGATGGCTAGGCCTGCACTCTTTAAATTTTTAAATGAGACTAGATTAAATGCAGAGGAAAAAAAGTATGTTGATTATTTGCGTAACTGGAATTTACGCAATGACGTTAACGAAAAAGGCGCTTCTGTTTTTAAAGCGATATGGGATAGTTTAGAAGTAGCTGTTTGGTCCGACGAATTTAAAAATGCATCACTACCGCTACAGTGGCCAGATGAGTCTACACTACTTGAGCAAATGTTAAAAGATTCTGTTATTCTTTTCGAGGACAATGTTACTACGTCAAATGTAAAAGAGACTATGTTTGACGCAGTAACTGCTGCCATTAAAAAAGCCATGCCGCAACTAGCGCAAATGGAAAAAGACGGAACGCTCGCATGGGGCGCTTATAAAGACACGCGTGTAAATCATTTACTTAAAATACCATCGCTTAGCAGGCTCCATTTGCCAATAGGAGGTGGGGTACATATTATTAACGCTACCAGTGCAAACCATGGTCCAAGTTGGCGTATGGTGGTGCACCTTGTAAATGGTATAGAAGCATATGGAGTGTATCCGGGTGGTCAAAATGGAAATCCGGGTAGTAAATACTACGATACATTTATTGATAGTTGGGCTGCTGGTAAATATTACCGCCTTTTATTTTTATCCAAAGAAGCGGCGAAACAAAATAGTCAAATGAAATGGCGTTTAACTTTTACAAATTCTTAATTTATTTTTTATGAAATTTATAGTAGCAATTTTTTTACACGCTTTTTTAGCTTTTGCTGTGGGGTTATACAGTCAGTTTCCTTGGTGGCTTTTTGTGGGCACATCTGGAATTGTAGCTTTTTTTATCATGGATTCGCCCGCTAAAAGTTTTTTTGCAGGATTTTTAGGTGTGGGGGCCTTATGGGCTGGTTTAGCTACCGGCAAAGACTTGGCCAATGCACACCTCTTGTCTAGTAAAGTAGCACAAATACTGCCGCTGGGTGGTTCTTATATCGCGCTCATCATCCTTACGGGTTTTGTGGGCGGACTTTTAGGTGGTTTTGCTGCCTTAACTGGCGCATTTATTCGGAGTAAATCTACCAAGTAAACAGTAAATTTTACCTTTTAACAAATAGGTAGCTTCTATTCATGAGAAGCTACCTATTTTTGTTTCTATGCGTCATTATTGTTATTTGTTGATGGTATCTCTGGGTTTGCTTTGTTTTAATAAAGTGATTGCACAAACCGTTGTAACGGGTTCTATCACCGATGGTGCCGGTAAAAAACTGGCGCATGCGTCTGTTTTAATAAAAGGCACTACACGGGGTGTAACCGCTAATGCCGACGCAAAATTTTCATTGACACTAGTGGCGGGTTCTTACACTATTGTGTGTAATTATGTTGGTTTTGAAGCAGTAGAAAAGAAAATAAAAATCGCGCCTGGTCAGGATACGCTTTCCTTACCCTTTGTGTTAACCAAACAAGTCTTCTTATTAAATGAAGTGGTGGTTAATTCAAAAGGGGAGGATCCTGCTTATGCCATTATCAGAAAAGCCATTAAAAAAAGGCCTGATTATTTAAATGAAATTAAAAAGTTTAGTGCAGAGGTATATATAAAGGGACAGTTGGTACTAAATGATTATCCAAAATCATTTTTTGGAAAATCCTTGACACCGGGCAATTTTGATACGGTTAAAAACCGAATTTTATTTTTATCGGAAACAGTTTCTGATTATTATGTAGACGTTCCTAACAAAGAACGCATCGAGGTAAAGTCTTCTAAAGTTAGTGGCAGAAGTAATGGATTTGGACTTAGCAATCCGCAAATCATTTCTTTTTATCAGAACAATATAGACCTTGGCAATGGACTTAACCCGCGTGGTTTTGTTTCTCCAATAGCGGATGGGGCACTTGCATTTTATAATTATAAATTTGAAGGCACTTTCTACGAAAACGGCATTGAAATTAGCAGGATTCGTGTGCTGCCAAAAAGAAAATATGAACCACTCTTTACAGGTATAATTAATATCATCGAAAACGACTGGCGTATTCATAGTGTTCAACTGAGTTTATTAAAAGAACAACAAATGCAACTTTTGGATACCCTTCAAATTGAGCAGTTGTATGTGCCCACCAAACAGGGATGGGTGATTAAAAATCAGGTTATTTATCCAAAGGGCAAGTTTTTTGGTTTTGCTTTTTCAGGAAGCTTTGTGCAAGTCTATGATCAGTTTAATTTAGCACCTCAATATGGTAAAAAGTTTTTTGGAAATACTTTTTTAAAATACCTAGATAGTTCTAATAAAAAAAGTAGTGCTTATTGGGATAGTATTAGACCTGTTCCACTCGATATTGCAGAAGTAAAAGACTATGCAAAAAAAGATAGTCTAGAAAAAATCAGACAAAATCCTAAATATTTAGATTCGGTAGATAGGGTGCGAAATAAATTTAAATTATCTGGTTTTTTATTAACAGGGCAAACGATTAACAGACAAAGTAAAAAAACGCGTTTACAATTCGATCCTTTAATTGGTTCTATTAATTTTAATACTGTCGAAGGTTACAATGCCACTTTTTCACCACGTTGGACAAAGCGTTACACGGGTCGTAATAGCGTATCCGTAGAGCCTTCAATTCGTTATGGATTTAGTAATACTAGGTTACAGCCATCTGCTACTATAAGGTATAATTTCGGAAAAAAATATTTCAATAATATAGGCGTTGGTTTTGGTAGAAAAATGTTCCAATTCAATACTGACATTGCTATTCCTGAAACTCAAAATACCATTCAAACTATTTTATACGAACGTAATTTTTTAAAATTATACGAGGCTCAGTTTTTTAATATTGGTTATGGAGCAGGCCTAGGAAGTGGGCTTAATTTTAGGGTTAATTTTCAATATCAGAATAGATTGGCGCTACCTAATTTAGCCAAGCCGCTCATTTTTGTAGATCATATTAATAGGAGTTATTCGCCCAATACACCATCACCTGCATCAAATGATCCTTTTGAAAAGCATCAAGCGGCTACTTTAACGGGTGTATTAACTTGGCAACCAGGCGGTAAATACATCGAACTTCCTGAGCAAAAAATTGGGGTAGGCTCTAAGGCACCTACATTTACACTCACCTATAAAAAAGGTATTTCCAACTTATTTGGTAGTGATGTCGATTATAGCAAATGGTCACTCAATGTTTCTGATGATTTGCCACTTGGGCTTGGAGGAACATTTCAATACCGGGCAACCATGGGTGGGTTTATAAATGCCAACAAATTGTTTTCGCCTGATTTGCAACATTATTTTGGTAACCAAGCGTATGTTACAATCGAGCATTTAAAAGGCTTTCAGTTGCTACCTTATTATCAGTTTAGCAACCAGTCTCGTTTTTATTCCACTGTTTTTGCTGAGTATCATTTAAATGGACTACTTACCAATAAAATTCCAGGGTTTAGAAAACTCAATTGGTTTTTAGTAGGTGGGGTGAGCTATTTACATGTAAACGACATGGTTAACTACACAGAGTCCATCATAGGTATCGAAAACATTTTTAAAGTGATGCGAGTAGATCTTATTAACGGTTTTCAAAAAGGGGAGCCCCTAAGAACAGGGGTTCGAATTACGGTTCCTATTGCGTTTAAATAATTTACCTATTTTTGCCGTACCATGGCAGTTTTACACAACCGCGTCTCCAACGAGGAGTTAAAGGCGCTTATGATGGCGGAAACTTTTCACCGTATCACCATTAGTTTTTATGCCTACTTCCCGGTACAAAATCCAGTCGTTTTTAGAGACGAGTTATACAAAGCATTGTTTCCATTACAAGTATTTGGCAGAATTTATGTTGCCAAAGAAGGGATCAATGCGCAAATAAGTGTACCTGATTTTAATTTCGACAAATTCAAAGAGCAACTAAATGCTTTTGAGCATTTACATGGACTTCGATTAAATATTGCCGTAGATGATGATGGCAAAAGTTTTTGGGTGCTGAAAATTAAAGTGCGCGATAAAATTGTTGCAGACGGCATAACAGATCCAACATTTTCTATGGAAAATAAAGGGAGGTATGTGAACGCATTACAAATGAATGAACTACTTCAAAAGCCAGATACCATTGTAATTGACATGCGCAATCATTATGAGTACGAAGTGGGCCATTTTAAAAATGCTATCGAAATTCCTTCAGATACTTTTAGAGAACAACTTCCTATGGCTGCCGATATGATGAAGGGCAACGAAGAAAAAAACATCATCATGTATTGCACGGGTGGTATTCGTTGTGAAAAGGCAAGTGCTTACATGTTACACCAGGGTTTCAAAAATGTGTTTCATTTGGAAGGTGGCATTATTAATTATGCGCATCAAGCGGAGCAGGCAGGTATCGAAAAAAAATTTATTGGGAAAAACTTTGTATTTGATAAGCGTTTAGGGGAAAGGATTACAGACGATATCATTTCAGTTTGTCATCAATGCGGAAAACCTGCCGATACGCACACCAATTGTTTAAATGACGGATGTCACTTACTCTTTATTCAATGCGAATCTTGTGCTACAACATTTGAGGGCTGTTGTAGTAAGCGTTGTCAAGACACGATTCATTTACCACTCGAGCGTCAAAAAGAATTGCGTAAGGGTATACGAAATGGGCAACATATTTTTAACAAGAGTAAAAGGCTTCGTCCAAGACTGGGTGAGCCAGAGGAGTAGGTTGCATATTTAACTCGTACAAAATTTTGCAAAGGAAGCTGTTGTCGCAGTCATGATTTGTTCCTCTGAAAATGTAGTTGGTACAAAAGCTTTACCTGTTACTTTTTCATAGAGTTCAATGTAACGCTTACTAATGGTGTCAATCCATTCATCAGACATTTCAGGAACGGTTTGTCCTTCTTTGCCCATAAAATTATTTTGGATGAGCCACTCGCGTACAAATTCTTTACTAAGTTGTTTTTGTTTTTCGCCAGCCGCTTGCCTATCCTCAAAACCATCTGCATAAAAATAACGAGACGAATCGGGGGTATGTACTTCGTCCATCAAATAAATGGTATCCCCAATTTTACCAAACTCATATTTAGTATCAGCTAATATGAGTCCTTGTTTGCCCGCTATTTCTTTACCTCTATTAAAGAGGGCCAGTGCATATTTTTCTAAAATCGCCCAATCTTCGGCACTAACGAGTCCAGTAGCAATGATGTCTTCCTTGGAAATATCCTCGTCATGACCTTCCGATGCCTTGGTTGAGGGGGTAATAATTGGGTTAGGGAAAAAATCGTTTTCTTTTAAACCCTCTGGTAAAGGTACCCCACATAGTGTTCTTGCCCCAGATGCGTAGGTCCGGTAGGCGTGACCCACCAAATTTCCTCTTACCACCATTTCTATTTTAAAAGGAGTACATTTTTTGCCCACCGACACATTTGGAGCAGGGGCATCGAGTAGCCAATTTGGGCAAATGTCTTGAGTTTGACGCAGCATAAATTCTGCTATCTGATTGAGCACCTGGCCTTTATATGGTATAGTTTTTGGTAATATTACATCAAAAGCAGAAATACGATCACTTGCAATCATTATGAGCCAATCGGTACCAATAGTATATACATCTCTTACTTTTCCATGATAAATGGCTGTCTGATTGGGGAATTGAAGGCTTTGCATACCCAAAAATAGCACCTAAAACAACAAAAAAGAGGTATTGAAATGGCTTTTTCTCAACAGTCCAATAGCCAGTTGGTACAAATTAAATTTTTGCAAAAGCTTAACTTGTGTTATTTTGCCCTCAAATTATAACCAAATTTTGCCAAAATGAGAAGACTCAACAGCAAATGTTTCTTTGTGGCCATGGCTACTATTGTAACAATTAGTGCAAGCGCCCAAAATTCAACTACCGTATCTGGTAGTGTAAAAAACGCTAAATCAAAAGAACTGGTTTCGGCTGTATCTGTAACCGTTAAGGGAAGTTCTGTTGGAACTTTTACAGATGATAAAGGAACTTTCCGTTTTTCATCCATCAAAAGTTACCCAGTCACATTGGTGTTTTCTTCTGTTGGATTTTCTAACAAAGAAGTTACCTTGAATGCAGCAAGTTCAACTGTTGAAGTTGTACTTGAACCATCTTTCACACTCGGTAATGAAGTAGTTGTATCTGCTTCAAGAGTTCCTGAAAGAATTTTAGAATCTCCGGTATCTATCGAGCGTGTTAGCACTGCTACGATTAGAAATACCGCAGCTACTAATTATTATGACATCCTTACCAACTTAAAAGGTGTGGACGTTGTTGCTGCCAGCTTAACTTTTAAATCTGTGGGTACCCGTGGATTTAATAGCAGTGGTAACACTCGTTTAAACCAAATAGTAGATGGAATGGATAACCAAGCCCCAGGTCTTAACTTCTCTGTGGGTAGTGTTATTGGATTAAGTGAATTAGACGTAGACAATATGGAATTACTTCCTGGTGCGTCTTCTGCATTATATGGTCCTGGTGGCATGAATGGTACTGTTTTAATCAACAGTAAAAATCCATTCAAATACCAAGGTTTAAGTTTCCAAATCAAGCAAGGTATCAACCACGTTGATGCTGCACAACGTCCTACATCTGCTTACAATGACTGGGCAGTACGTTGGGCTAAAAAAGTAACCGACAAATTCGCTTACAAAATCACAGCAGAAAACATGACTGCTCAAGATTGGTTAGCGAATCAAACCAACAACTATTCTAGAGGTACTGGTACGCCAAATGGTATTACCATTCCAGGATGGAGAGATATTGACCCTAACTATGATGGTGTTAATGTATATGGTGATGAAACATCTCAAAGTCTTCGTTCAATTTCAAATGCTGTAATTGCGGCGTCTGGTGTTCCTGCTAGCGCAGTTGGATTTTTCAATGCATTCTTAGCCAACAACCCTGCTGCTAACTTAGCTACTTACAATGCGGCTTTAACAGCTGGTGGTTTAGGTGCCCTTGTTAATTCTGGTATGTCACCTATTTTTTATGGTGCTGCAAGAGGTATGTTTGGTAACCAAATGGTGAGTAGAACAGGTTATGCAGAAAGTGATGTGTTAGATCCTACCACTTCTAATTTCAAACTTACAGGTAGTTTAAACTACATGTTAACGGATAAAATTGAAGCTTCTTTTTCTACTTACTTTGGAACAGGTAATACGGTGTATACTGGTTCAGACCGTTATGCATTAAGAGACCTTAGAATGGCTCAATTTAAGTTTGAGTTAAAACATAAGAACTGGTATGTACGTGCTTATGCAACCCACGAAAATTCTGGTAACTCATTTAACGGAACTATCGCAACACGTACCTTTAACGAAGCTTGGAAGCCAAGTTCTACTTGGTATCCACAATATATGTCTGCATATGTAACAGCAATGGAGCAAGGTGCTCCAATGTTTATGTCACACATGGCTGCACGTAGTTTTGCTGACCAAGGAAGACCAACAGGATTTATTGGTAACCATCCTTTATTCCAATCTATCGTTAGAACACCAATTGGTAAGAGAGTACAGGGTATGAATGGTTTAGAAGGTGGTCAATTTATGGATAAGTCTAGACTTAGAGTAGTAGATGCTCAATATAACTTAACTGAAGCCTTAGGTCTTGCTAAACATGGTACCGATTTCTTAGTTGGATTTAATACTAGACAATTCGAATTGAATTCTGAAGGAACTATTTTTGCAGACACTTTAGGTGCCATTAACATCAACGAATTTGGTGCATATGGTCAGTTGTCTCAGAAATTATTCAAAGACGTCTTGAAAGTTACTATTTCTGGTCGTTACGATAAAAACACAAACTTTGCTGGTCGCTTTACGCCAAGAGCTTCTGCTGTAATCAAATTAAAGCAAGACCACAACATACGTTTGTCTTATCAAACAGCTTACCGTTTCCCAACTACCCAAAACCAGTGGATCAACCTACTTGTTGGTGGGGGTACACGTTTAATGGGTGGTTTACCACAATTACGTGATTACTATAACTTTGGTGCTAATCCTGGTTTCACACTTCCTAGTGTTCAAGCCTTTGGTGCAAGTGCTGCGGCAGGTGCTCCAAACCCAGCTCTATTAAAGGCGCAAAATTTTGGCGAATTCAAGCCAGAGTCAAGCACTTCATTTGAAGTTGGTTATAAGGGTTTATTTGGAAAAGTGTTACTTATTGATGCATACGTGTACAACTCTCGTTACCAAAACTTTATTAGTGGTGTAACGGTGCTTCAATCAAGAGGTTCTTTCAATCCAATGAACTTGTTGTTTGAATCTTCAAGAATTGCCTACAGCATTTCAACTAATGCGCCAGGTGAAGTAACTGTTAAAGGATGGGGCGCTTCTGCAGACCTCTTGTTAGCTAAAAACTTTACATTAGGTGCGAACATCTATTCTGATGAAATTGGTGATTTACCTCCTGGTTTTGTATCTTTCTTCAATACCTCTAAATACCGTACAAATATTACTTTCGCTAATTCTGGTTTTGGAAAGGACAACAGATTCGGATTTAATCTAGTTTACAGAAATGTAAGTGATTTCTTCTACGAAGGTACTTTTGGTACAGGTCAAATGCCAGGTTACAACACTTTAGACGGACAGGTTAGTTACAAGTTTCCAGCTATCAAAACACTCATGAAAGTTGGTGGAACCAACCTTCTTAACAAATACTACCGTACAGGTTGGGGTAACCCTGCCATTGGTGGATTGTACTATGTAAGCTTTGCTTATAACGTATTTTAATCTAGCCAGTACGCGCTAAAAAATTAAAGCCCCTTACACTGTAAGGGGCTTTTTTTATCACTATTTATCTCTATTTTTGCATCTCAATTAATAACCATATACTTTATGCGTTCAATAGCTTTTAGAGAGGCGCTCAGAGAGGCCATGCAAGAAGAAATGAGAAGAGATGAGCTCGTATTTTTAATGGGTGAAGA